>CAZGHV010000056.1:0-5820 GCA_964525705.1 uncultured Candidatus Saccharibacteria bacterium
AGAAATTGTATCTTATTTGACCTTAAATCGTGTCCAATAAAAAGGTACACGTACAAGATTAAATATCGACACCTAAAGTTAGGAGGATTTAATGAACATATTTACTATCACTGTAATCGCATTAGAGACTTAGAGTGTCCCGAACCTTACATAACTGAAACTGAACTCATTAAACAACTAATTGGTTACATACCACTACTGGAACTCAATAACGAATACCTATGGAATGAGTTTAAAGAAGAGATTAAAAGATTTAATCATCTCACAAACATCATCACAAAAAATAAGGCGGATAATGCAGAGCTGACTCCTAACCGCAGAAAAAAGGTTGAGATAGTGTCGTCTGCAATTGATAATGAAAAATTAATTCGGGACTACCTGCATCATATTCTCCTATATGGAACACCTGATGAAAGAATACGAATTCTTGGTGGTGTACTATCCAAATTTGAACTCTCCCAGAGAAAACTAGTATTGAAGTAATAAACCACCAAATTGGCAACTTCACTTTTTAGTATTATTTTTATCAGAAACTAATTGATTATTCGAGATTCGAACAAAATCTACAACAGTGAATAACCAATCCCCATAAGAAAAAAGCTTAGAACCTGAGATTTCCTCAAGTGGGTAAAAATGGGTGTTTTTGACTTCTCCAGGCTACTTCTTGAAAAATGAACTAATTCGATCACCAATCTGGGAGAGCATAAAGCGTTCTGAAGGCAGAGAAACGGGTCTTGTAGCAACATAACAATTATGGCGGAGAGGGCGGGATTCGAACCCGCGATCCCTTGCAGGATGCAGTCTTTCCAGGACTGTGCACTAGACCAACTATGCGACCTCTCCAGGCTTTTCTTTATCCCTAGAACACAAAATTTACAGATCATGAGTGAGCCTGGAGAATTATACTATAATTCCATAAAACTTTGTTTATCCGCAAAGGCATGCAAAGCAACAGAATCCAGATAACTGCTGCATGATATGGCTACAAGAAGTCAAGTAGCCATAGTAAATATTTGACTAGTGACTATAAATAGAGTTAAGCTTCCGTGTATTTTTTATCTCACAAACATGGTTGAAAACAAGCGCTCTGCAGAAATTCAGAATGATATTCTAGAACTAATACTGAATAAGGGGGAAATGAAGCTGTTAATTCTTGTTTCTGGAGGCTCACAGATAGAGATGCTCCATCAACTAGCAGGTGAGCTAGTAAAGCGTGCCGAAGATTTGCAGGGGGTTACGATTCGCCTCCTTGATGAAAGGTACGATCCAGAACAGCCCGGCAACCAGAATTATCCGCAAATTGCCGATAATGAAGATTTTAAGATATTAATGCAGGATAGGGGTCTGGTGTTCCCTCGGACCTTTGACACTGGTGAGGCTTTGGCTACAGCCGCTGAACGTAATAATCGTCTGTTAAAAGAGGCGCTAGATGATCCCCAGACTATTTGTTTGGCCTTAATCGGCATCGGACCAGATGATCATATTGCTGGCATTCTTCCTCATAGGGAAGATGCTGGGGGAATTTTCTATGACCAGTACGTGGTGGGTTATGAGGTAGATGATATCTCAGAATCTGACAACCCATACCGCAAAAGGATTACCGCTACATTTAAAGCGATTGAAGAGATGGATAAAGTCTGGGTATTTGCTCCAGGCGAAAGGAAGCTGGAACAAGTAGCGCTATTACGTAGAGCGATAGGAAATGGCGATGTACCCAGCAGAGAAGAAATATCAAGCCATCCCTCGCTTTTTCTGGCGACAATAAGTAACGTAAGGATTTACTCCGATGTCTGATGAGTAGTATCAGTTCTGGATTACTTCCACACATCCTTTAATACAGTAGGGCAACAAGGGCTCACAGTAATAGCAAACAGATTTTTTGAAGTCTGGGATCCACCACCCTTGCAAACCCAAGTATCAATAATTATGTAGCTGCCTTGAGTTCTGCTTCAGCCAGTGACGGCTAGATCTGTAATCGGGCAGGCATCTCTCCACGATAGACCAAAACCGATGAGAATGGTTCATTTCCAAAGTATGCGCAAGTTCATGAATAATTACATAGTCCAGCACCTCCATTGGGGCGAATATCAACCTCCAACTGAAACTCAGTGCTTTAATGCTAGAGCAGCTTCCCCACCGAGAAGCTTGGTCACGCACATTAATTCTAGTGAATTTGAACCCATGTGTTGCTGATAGTTCTTCAGTTCTAGCAATGATACCGTTTTGGGCAACTTCTCGTAACCAACCTCTCAGGATATTGCGGTGCTCTCCCTCTAGCGCAAACACCTGAATCTCTCGCTGAGTCTCAATCACCTCTGAAACGCCTTTAATTGCAGGAAAGAAACGTAACTGTTCAGTCTCTCCAAATATCTGCACATTGCAGCCGTCGCTCAAGCTCTTTAAAACTTCCCGGGGAGAATGCGCAGTTATCCAATCCTGAGCCTGCGCCAGAATCAAGGTTTTCTGTCTACTTGATATAGCTTTTGGGCTCGCAATATATATTTCACCTGTAGCGGAAAGACGTACAGAGATGCGGCGATATTTTTTACTCACTCGCACAGGATATTCCATCGCAGTCATGCTAAATAGGAGTTGCTATGTACCCATTATTTCAGCAAATCTCTCCCTGTCATTTCTGCAGGTTTTTCAACCCCCATTAATCCCAAAATTGTGGGTGCAATATCTGCAAGGTTGCCTACAAGCAGTTCACGAGGTTCCAGATCTTGCTGGCAGATAATCACTGGCACTGGATTAACAGAGTGCTTTGTGTCGGGCTCACCTGTTTGCAAATCAAGCATTTCCTCTGCATTTCCATGATCTGCAGTAATTATTACTGCTCCACCAAGTGGTAAAACAAAGTCTACAATTCTGCCCACACATTCATCACAGACTTGCATGCTCTGCACAGTAGCTTCAATGACTCCTGTGTGTCCCACCATGTCTGGACCTGCCAAATTGATCACAGCAAAGTCAAACTTGCCAGTAGACAGCTTCTCTATCAACACATCCGTTACCCATCTTTGGCTCATTTCTGGTTTTTGGTCGTATGTAGATACTTCCTTCGGAGAAGGTACTTCTATATGCGTAGCTCCAGGTAGCGTTTCTTGATGACCAGAATTGAAAAAATATGTTACATGCGCAAACTTTTCAGACTCTGCAATCCGCAATTGCGTAATTTTACGATCCGAGAGTACCTTTCCCAAATAGTTTTCTGCAATCTCAGGAGAAAAGGCCACTTGCTTGGGCAAATCAGTAGCATACTGCGTCATACCTACAAAAAAAAGGTTTTGTAACTGCTTTCGCTCAAACCCAGCAAAGTCACCTACGGTGAAGGCTGTAGTCAGCTGGATTGCCCTATCTGCACGAAAATTGAAGAAAATAATGGCGTCGTTATCCTTCACAACTACTGGTTGGTCTTGCCCAGGAATCAGTAAAACAGTAGGTTCAATAAATTCATCTGATTTCCCTTGTTTGTATGTATTCTTTATCACTTTCTCTGGATCAGAAACTATGTGTCCTTTGCCTTCTGTGTAAAGTTTATATGCCATTTCTGTACGCTCCCACCTACGATCACGATCCATGGCAAAGAACCGACCGATCATGGAGACTACTCTACCCATTCTCATTCGTATGCATTCCCCATTTACTCTTTCGATAACTTCTGTAGAAATCTGGGGTGCAGAATCTCGGCCATCAGTAATGGCATGCACAAAAAATTTATCTGGATCGGCTCTTTCTTTTGTTGCCATCTTAATAATCGAAAACAGGTGATCAACCGATGCATGCACTTTTCCCGTCCCCACTAGCCCTATCACATGAATACTTGATTTATGTTTTTTGGCATGTGAAAAAGCTGCTTTCAAAACAGGGTTTTCAAGAAAAGAGCCGTTCATTATAGAGTTATCAATGCGGGGAAGATCCTGAAAAATAATTTTTCCAGCCCCCATTGTCATATGACCTACCTCGCTATTACCATCCACCCCTTGAGGCAACCCGACATTAATCCCAGCAGCTTCAAGGTAAGTATGCGGATACTGTGGCCAAAGCTTGTCTAAATTTGGAGTTTGAGCGCCAGTGACTGCGTTTCCAGGACCTGGAGCTGCCACGCCTACCCCATCCATGGAGATTAAAACTACTGGCTTTATTTTTTTGTCTGTCTGGGTTTCCATTGATTTACTTTTAACTTAGCATTACCACTTTCTGCTACTTCTCAGATCGACAAGTTTATTGTACTGGGATTTAGAAGAAGTATCTACCCCTTGATCACACAACTTAGATCACCACAGAAGAAGAATCGTCAAGCAAACAAATAGTTTTCTGCCATATTGTACATTTCTAGCTATTTAGTTAGAAATAATTTAGAATATGTGAGACTAAATAAAAAGCATGATCTCTCCACAGTCACTAAATCTACCGGTAAAGATGCCTTTAGCTATCGGAGGGCTTGTGGGGCTAGCTTTGTTAGTTCTTTTGCTAAGGCTGGTAGCAGTTTCAAATACTGCTCAAAAATATGTAGACCCAGCGAATATTAATACACAAATGCAGCTGCTTCCTGCTAGTGATTTGCAGTCAGTATCTTTGGGAGGTACAACTATCGAATTGACAGACGATTGGTCTATAAGTGCTAGATTGGCAAACACGAGTGGTACAGAATGGGAATGTTTAAATGCAAACTGTGAGGTCTTTATAGTACGTCCCACTTCCTCAGCAAGTAGTATATCCGCACTTATTTTCAGCTACCCAGACAGAGCAAACGTGAGGCTGATGGGGGACAGCAATATCTATTCTGAGCCTATTTTAATCGATGGGTTACCTGCGCTTCTTTATCATGTCCCCTATGAATTTGGCACCACTGACTCAGCTGGAACAGAGACTATTACAATAACTGGAGATGTTTATCAGCAACTATCAATATGCTTTGTAGATAGCCCTCTATGCGTACAAACAGACCTGCTGAGTGATCAAAAAGAAAGAAACCTCATTCAAGAGGCGGAGTTTATTACACTAATGTCAAATTTGAGAATATCCTCTCTGTCTAACTAGTTCTGCAGCCCTGCTCGTGATGAACTGCCTTGGTGAGACTATTTAGCAAAAATTATCTTTTGGCTGTAGATGGATTACTGTGATTGGCAGAGATAAATAATTGCTCCATGTTAATATCCTCAAATATCCCCTGACCTTTGCCAGATAGCTCCTTTATTTGTCAACTTGAGTAATAGACTCTCACCCACGTAACTGCTCATGTCTATTACTGGAGTAAATAGGCGGATGTCATCCATAAACATGCTTGCTGGCCAAGTAAAAGACGTTGCCGGTAGCTCCTTGTCCTCATGTGTCCATTCAATATCTGAGGAGGCACTCCATCCCAAGAACCGATAATAATCCCCATGAGATCCCAGTGAGTAGATTTTAACAGTAACTATAGACGCCTGCAGATAGCGATCTTCCATTATCAACACATCTTCTTCACCATCATATGCATACCTTATTGCCAAAACATAATTAATTTTTCCATGTGGATCGACAATCTGCTCGATACGTACCAGCGCAATATCTGGCTTGGCAGTGCTGTCGTTAAATGAATATCGCAAATTCTCCACAAAAGCTAGAGCAAAGAAAGCTACTAGACAAAGAATAAGTGCTATCATTAGTAGGAAGCGTATAGTGGATTTTTTATTCATACAGGAATCATAGACCACATGCAGAAATTGCGCAAAGCAGAGATCAAGAGAACCAATAGAAAGTCATTGCCTAGACAAATAGATTTAGTATTGATATTAGAGAATATTCAGTATGCCAGGAATGTAGCCAGTATATTCC
>CAZGHV010000057.1:0-5810 GCA_964525705.1 uncultured Candidatus Saccharibacteria bacterium
CCTCCTCGCTGTTGATGCACTTGAAATGCAACGATGGATGAAATGGGTTTTCTGCCCACAGTCGGTATACTTTTCGCGCCTCTGCCTTCACGGAACTGCTTAATTCTCGATATCTCGACCAAAAAGAGGGTAGCGTTGCAGACTTCATAGTTGCTCATAGTCCATCGGCACCGATTGCCCTGCTGCAATTTCTTGCTTCGCTTTCCGGGCTGCCGCAACTAGATTGCCCTGTGTCCGTTGGAATGAGGTATCCCAACGCTTTTCATCTTCTAAATCCGCAATGTAGTCTCGGATGTGTTCTACAACTTTTTCCTGCAACTCATCGGGCAAGGATTCGACCATCTTCACGAGCGTGGCAATAGCAGCAGCAGACATAAATTTCTCAGGAATAATGGTTTGCCACTTTCATTTTACAATCTGGCATTCACCAGCCATGACAAAGCTAGACCATGATCCCAGTTCTCTGGTTCTGATTCAATACTTGCTGTTCAACAACTTGAACTATAAACCTTGCTATCAGGTTGAACAACATACTCTCCATCATTTGTTCTATTACACTGAGTACAAATAAGTTGAAGTCGCCCGGTTGCCACTTCCTGATCCATACCCAGCGGAACATCTAGCAGCAAAGCAAACTCCGATCTACTTGTAAAAGTAATCTCTTTAGTTTGTGTGTTAACAAGTTCTACCTGTAAGTTCGGAAGTTTATACGGTAGGAATGATCAAAACACTAAGCCTGAAGCAATTAAAAGAATTACTACACTAATGAGCTTTGTTCTCCAACCAAACTGATGCAAGAATTTTTTTGGATCAATAATACTTCTTTGTTTTGCAATAAAAATGTATATAGTTCCAATCCAGAGTAATGAATAACAACTAAGAATAATGATTCTGTGCGAAAGTTGTATGTCAATATTGAATACACCACTAAGCAAACTGATTATTGCCAAAATAGCGGTGCTAATTAGTGTCCCTACGACATCAGGCAAAGATTCTTTAAGCAGAGTTGCCATGCGCTTCATCTATAAGTGCTGTCCTAGAATAGAGCATGAACTGCGTCACCCTGATATCTCATAAGAGTATAAAAGCAAACAGATAGCAATATTCTACTGCCCATATCAAGGAATTAAGCGGTCGAACGGCCTGGAAGTCAGCGGCGGCTAACAGACTTAAACGCACTGGGAGCGATCGCCATTCCGTCCGCTGCAATGACCTGGTTAGGAAGACCCCAACGCTCAGAACTTTTATAGCATCATTACGTTCCGCTGATCTCAACCAAGCTATTGCCAGATTGCAAAACTTCCAATGCTTGTGGCAGAACTGAGCTTAAGATCTCTCGTAACCGTGCGTTTGATGTATTGCCGCAAGTCAACCAGATAATCTGTGGTGGCGGCCCCAAGCGATCAACCAAATCAACGAAGTCGCTATCTTTAGTCATAAAAGCAACTCCTTGATCTCTCGCCGCTTCAAAGATTTCAGGATCTTCCGCATCTCGTAACCCTAAATCACGTAGAGCAATTCCACTCACTCCATCAAATGTATTTGTAATCCAAGTTGCAATTGCAGGTGGCAGATGCGCGTCAATCCAAATTGTTGTCATGCAATCAGAACTGGGTGATTTAATTTGCGAGATGCATACATCAGAGATGCTTTCAAGTCATCCATCTCTAGGTCGGGCATTTCCTCTAGAATTTGTTCTGCACTCAAACCTGCAGCAAACAAGTCTAAAACATCTACAACTCGAATCCTCATGCCTCGAATACAAGGACGACCACCACATTGTCTGGGATTCACAGTGATCCGATCTAGAAGTTGAGCCATTTTTCTATTCATCTATGCACACTGCAGATGAGGTCTGAGGCGGGAATCATCTAACCTTCTAGACAAGTCTAGCTCACTGTGGTTTTGTGAAAACGGGAGGAAACATAACGTCCTGGAAATCAGCGGCGGCTAACAGACTTGAACTCACCGGGAGCGATCGCTCGCCCATCCACGACAATGACCGATTTAGGACATACTCAGCGATCGCCCGTCCTCTGCAATGACCTGGTTAGGACAACCCCAACACTCAAAACTTTTGTCTCACGTAAAGAACTTTAAGGCTAGGCGATCGCACGTCAAGAACTTAGAAACTCCTCGACTCTGAGATTCCTAACAGCCTGAAGGAGGTTTAGTGATTAACTAGAATTGTAACCTCAAAAATCAGCGAAATGCTGTAAATACAGTTTAGATGCGTAACAGCTTATCAAGCTAAAACTTAGTACAAAAGGATTATTAAATCTAAATTCAAGGCTATATTATTTGTCCTACACGATCTTGAGAATCTCACTTTTATCTGAATTTTGTTGCAGCAAGTCCATCTTCAATCGATGTCCAGATCTTGGCGTGGGTGCACGTCCAGATCTTGGCGTGGATCATAGACAACTTTACCTTGCTTATCAATGTAAGTAAAACCATAACCGTACCCACACCGTGCTAGTCCATCTTTAAATCCGTAGATCTGCGTTTCTTCGGAAATCATAGATCCCAAGTTGTCAAATTCATAGCTAACACCAGGAGCGCTACATACAGGCTGAATTACAGTTTCCCCGTTTTTATCAATAAATCCTATTGTCCTTTCGATCATTATTGCGGCCAGACCTTCACTAAATGATGAAGCACTGTAAGGCTGAGGTTGAATTATTATTTTGCCAGATTTGTCAATAAATCCAAATGAAAAATAGCTATTGCCGTCTGCAGGCGCTACAAGTGCAAGACCTTCAGAAAATACGCTTGGCAATCTATATTGAGGCTTGATCACAATTTCTCCTTTTTTGTTAATAAATACCCACAGAACTCCATGTGATACTGATACTGCTGCCAAACCCTAAGAAAATTTATGAGCATGATCAAATTGAGGTGGAATTACAGTTTCTCCTATCTTGTTGATATAACCCCATTTATAATTATCAAGCTCTACAGCTGCCAAACCATCATTAAAAGAACCTACTGCTTGAAACTGAGGTGGAATTACAATTTCTCCCGACTTATCAATAAAACCCCACTTACCTTCAGTACTTACCGCTGCTAACCCTTCAGAAAATGTCTTAACATCATCAAATTGAAGCGGAATTACAGTTTTCCCCGATTTATCAATAAAACCCCACTTCCAAGGGTATGACGTTGCCACTGCTGCTAACCCTTCAGAAAATGTCTTAGCATTATCAAACGGATTACTTACGGCTCAATTCAGCGGCGGTAGATAACCTTAAACTCATCAACAATCCCTCGTAACCATCTGCTACATTTGAATTGCTTTGTCGCGCAACTACTTATACTTATTTCAATGTCATCTCTGTAAAACTCAATGAGGGACAGGTCTCTGTAGTACACTCAGCCCTAAGTGCAACATTTGTTACACCCTGCAAATTAAGATTCCACTGCTCCTTTGAACCTACTACAACTTCTTTAGTTCCGGCTGGCTTGCTGTCTAAAAATACACTGAATAAAAGCTTGTTTTCTGGGAGTGAATAGGAGTTTCCACCGTGTACACCATAGACTAATATTAACTCTGTGTAACTAGATTGTAAATTGCAAACAATCTCGACAGGCTCAGAACGATAGATTCTTTCGTTGCCATCTCCCATATATGCAAGTAGTGGTACAACCTCTCTTCCTAAAGTGAGTGGGAAATTGTCTGAACTTCTTAAGATATTACCTATAGCTTTCCCAGGAGTAGCACTTTGACATTCTGTTTTCGTGAGAACAGACGATGAACCAAGAACCACTGGATTGCTAGGAGATGGATCGAGACTGCTGACAGGAGATGGACTTGACGTAGACAGAGGTAGGGATGCAACTGGCTCAACTACAGGATTACCTGATTGACTGAAGCGAATAATCCTCACTGTACTTTGATCAGTTCCCAAATTGATCACGAAGTCTTGTACTGGATAACCTGATTTACTCAAATTCACGCGAACATCACCGACACTAGGAATTTGTACTTTGGCGTAACCATTGCTGTCCGTGTATTGAACCTCAGGAGCACCTTGAGCAATAAATTGAATCTTTACACCTGCTAAAGACTCTCCAGTTTCTGCTTGCGTAACAAGTGCAACTTCCTGCAGGGGCACAACACAGGCTGCTAGTTTCAAACCTACTCTACAGCCAACTTCTGGAATAGTTACAGCAGTAGCAATAGCTCCAATCAAAGCTATAGGTGTACCTAGTATAAAACTCCACTTTGTAAAGTTAAACCTTGTGGGACTTTTACTCATAGCCTACCTTTTCCATTGTTACCCTCTACCCAAAGCTTCAATGAAATGAAAATTTCTCAACTTTGACGCTCTTTTCCCTGTTGAACGTCTTTTTTTTGCAGTTTGCTCACTTATAAAATCAGTGGTAGCTGCTAGTACCCGCACAAAAGACCGAGCTGAATAAAAAACAATAACCCACCGATTTTTTAGAGGAAACTATGATTCTAGACTGGGATGATGAGGCCAAAGCTTTTCAGTCTAAGATCCCAAATTCGGGTGATTAGACTGCAAGATGTTTGCAAATTACCTCAACAGAGGGTACTTGAGCAAATTGAGATTGATATTTTTATAATCAAGATGAGAGAGATTAAGGTAAACGCACCCCGGCCTGCAAAGCTGCCCGATCGCCCTCCCCACCCCCTCCAACCTTTAAATTTTGAGCTACAGGACGATAGGCTTCAGGTTCCAGAAGAGCGATCGCCCCTCCCCCCAACTTTAGCTATCGCCACAATGATAAAACCGACTTATAGACCTCCCCCCTGCTTCTCCTTCGCCTTTGCTTCGTCTCTCCTTCGCTTCTCCTCTACTCAATCCTTCCTCCAGGGCTGGATTAGCAAAAATTATCAGTCACGGATGGATATTGTCGAGACAGGTTCATTATCAAGCAACTCTTGGAATCTTGCTGAACCAAGGCAATGGCAATCTCCCGGAGCCAGTCGCTCTGGTTAAAAGTTTCGATCGCTCTAAGAAAGGGTTGCAAGGCGGAAAATCTCCTGAAAATCCACCGTAATGTTGTCAAAACTGACTGCTGCATTGTAAATGATCGATTCTCCCTGCTCACTGGTGACAAAAATGCTTCGGGTGTAGGGTTCCACGGTCCAGACGACAGAAACACCTGCTTGAACGAGCTGTTCGGCTTTTTCAAGAATGGTTTGGATATTTTGGGAGGCGGAAATGACTTCAATGGCGAGGAGGGGCAGTTGGGAGACTCGGGTAACATCGCGAGAAAGGTTGGGGATGAGGATACCCATCGGATAAACGCAGATGTCGGGCGTCAGCCCTTTGTCAATGTCTAGGGTGAGTTCGGTGAAGGCTTCAATCTGGTCGTAGGTAAAGAGTTGCCGTAGGATGCGAGAGCACAGGTAGCTATGGTTAAGGGAGGGCACTTCTGTTTCGGGAGCTTGGGAAGGCAATTCTAAGTCCAGCATAGCTTTTCGATTGTTGACAGAGGGGCACTTAGGTTACCTGTATCTTAGCGGGAATGATAGTTTTGCTACCTCCTAACGTCCTGGAAATCAGAGGCGTTCAGGGAACTCAGACCCACACTTCAACATTTGCTACGTAGCAATTCGATGCGGGGGCTTCAGTCTCTTGCTTCTGGGGATACCGAAACAACGGTTAGACAGGGAGGTTATCTCTCTCTACTGGATCTAGCAGGAACAGCTTGCTTAGAGCATCATGGTGCTTCGGCAAATAAATTACAACATCTAGGCGAAGCTTACACAGATCAATGAGACGGGTATTTATTAGCAGCGGTGCTTTCTTTGGAAGACCCGTTATGGAACAAAAAGA
>CAZGHV010000058.1:0-5770 GCA_964525705.1 uncultured Candidatus Saccharibacteria bacterium
GCCATAGTGCAGTCTGCAGGCATCTCACCACAGGCCGCTGCCCAAGACCTATCTGCTCTCGAGGTAGAGAAGCTGCTGCAAACTCTCACAGAGTTTGAGATAAAAGTAACGGGTACTAGGGGGTGGAACGAAGCTGAGTTTACGGCAGGGGGAGTAGATTCCAATGAAGTTAATCCAGACACCCTGGAGTCAAAGCTTAAAGCTGGGCTCTACTTTGCCGGAGAAATCCTGGACGTGGATGGTGATGTGGGTGGCTTCAATCTTTCCTGGGCTTGGGCTTCTGGATATGTGGCTGGAATGTTGAACTAGTTTCTGCAAGTGCAAGGGAGCTTCTACTTGGTGGTAGTAGTAGATATATGACTTCTTTACCGATTGCCGTAGACAGCAGAACACTTGAAGCTTGCCAATATGAATGCTGAATTACGGCTGTGAAACATTTGTGCGCAATTAAGTCTCTCTGGATTTCGTAAGAATAATTCTTCTGAGATGTAATAAAAGAAATGTCTTCTCAGATCTGGTTAAATTTGAGTCGAGTATTAGGCGGTGCGAATTATTGAGGAAGCGGCTTACGCTTGCCTGCTGATTTATGAGACTTGGACTGTCCCCCGGGGGGGGTGCAGATGAAACAACCACAGATATACAGAAGTGCATAGAGGGAATTAAAGGTGATCTGGTTGTTTGATGGTGTGAAAATTTCGCCGATAAGACATCTTGAAATGCTTCCATGGCAGAGTGCATGACTCTTCTGTCAATTTCCAATTTCTGAGTAAGCATTTCGGGGCAATTATGTTTCAACATTCTACCTCGGGATGTAACGTAAAAGGAAGATTACTTCCTCTGCTGCGAGTGCTGATTGTTCATATAGCAAGAAATGTGGAAGCGTTGCAAGGGCATTTCGAATGCAGATTCTGTATTCATCTATGATGCCATACGTGGATAAATACACTCGGCAAATTCCGATAAGAAGATAGATTGTCCCCTTGTTCGGATCTTTAGATTTATTAAAAATAGTTTCCCAATCCTGCCCAGAAAGGATACAGGAGAGCATCGAGGTGGCTAGCTGAATCTCCTTTGCCGCGAGACATTCTGGCATAATCATAGTTTCTAGAAGCTTTTTGCCGAAAAGCAATTTATAAACTAAACTGTCGCAGTATGAACATAAAACCCTTTTTCCGCAACCCATATAATTTCTTCATAGTTTTCCTCATATTGATAAATGCATTACCAATAATTGCACCCCTGTTAATGAAAGCTGCGGAAACGCTGCAGTTTCTGGAGGGACCGGCAAAATTAATATATTTCGTTTATTCATTTGCTTGCCACCAATTTGCACATCGCTCTTTGCACATATTTGACTATCAATATGCATGGTGTGCTCGAGATACTGCCATTTGGCTGGGGATGCTTTTACCAGCACTTTTTATCCAGCGAGTGCGCAGAGTCCCCTGGTACTGGGCATTGGTTTTTTTGGTTCCGGTGGCACTTGACGGCCTTGTTCAGACTGTAGCCACAATGAGCTCAGCTTCAGTCTCTGGGTTGGTGTCTTCGCCACTTTACATTAGCAACAATTTCATGCGTTTCATTACGGGCAGCTTCTTGGGTATCGGTGTCTCTTTGTGGGTCTCACCCCACCTGTGGGAGAGTCTTCACCGCAAATCTTTTGTTTTATCTCCACGAGCCATGTCTCCTCTGCGCTTTGTGCTAATGATAATGGCGGCATGTGCTTTGATCTATGTATTGTCAATTCAGGTTTGGAAATTTACTAGCCCTACCTATCCTCCTAGTGACTTATTAGACACTGCTGTAAAGACTCCTACGTTTGAATTCTTTACACGCAGAGAGCATGGTCCTTGTCCTGCAAATATCACAGACTTGCTGGCACTAGATTGTTTCCTGCATGGTGAAGATTGAGCAGGTTGCGCATGAGGCAGGCAATGGTTACTGGCCCTATGCCCCCGGGTACAGGTGTATACCACCCTTGGTTATTTTCTGTAGAGCCATCTATTATATCTCCGGTTATATTATCTCCATCTTTCACAGTTGTGCAATCGATCAGAATCGCACCAGGCTTACACTTTGCGGCATCTAGGGTAGAGCCTTTACCTGTCGCTGTTACAATTATATCTGCAGCGGACAGTAGGGATGGAATGCTGTCTGTGTGCTCATGGGCAATGGTAACTGTGGCGTTATGATTGAGAAGGGCAGAGGACAGTGGTCTCCCGATTAGATTCGAATGGTTAATGAGCAGACAATTCTTCCCTTTGAAGTAGGAATCCCTGTCGTTTTGGTTACTTCTAGATTGTGTGTACATTATGCACTCTATTGCAGCTGCAACTGTAGCTGGGACTACAGCCCTGTTGTTTCCTTGGCTCAGTAAACCTTGATTTTGTGCAGTTAGTCCGTCCATATCTTTCTCTGGTGAAATTGAATTTAATAGAGTGACAACATAGGGCTGGAGGTGTTTGTAGGTGGGGAGCTGGAGCATAATACCAGAAACACCTGGATCATGATTGAGCTTTTCTATTAAAGCTATGATTTCTTGTGACTGCGTTTGATTGTCCAGAAGATAGAGATCTGCATTCCAACCCAACTCAGCAGCCTTCTTCTTTTTCAACTCTACATAGAGCTGTGAGGCTTGATCATCATTTGCTTTGATAATCGCCAGATGTGGCTGTGATCTATCCATGCGCAGACTGGACTCAATGTGAGAAGCAATTTCTTTTCCGGGTATTATTTCCATCACGATAAATATGTTAATTATTTCCTAAGCATGATGCCCTATTTTTTGCTGGCATTCTCTCAAGTGCCTCCAAAGCTGATATTAGGCTATAGATCTATTCAGCTGTAGTTTTTTATAGATTGCTAAGTATAGCTCATGAGCGAAGCCTTGCCTATAAGTAGTTTTACTTGTATGCTGTTTTGTAGTCATGTTGCATAAATCTACCAAGAGCAAAAACATTGCCTTAAACTTTTCTGGAAAAACTGTTTCTTTTTCGCTACCTGCTGGAAAGGGGTCATTCTTCATATTGGTTGATCGCTGCCTTTATGTTTTTGGGGGGGTGGTTTACGTGTTGGCGTGGCCAATATTAACGCTACTGATGCTTAGTGAGCCAAATCCGAGCTCGACTATACTGGTCTCCATGCTTGTCATAGAGATACTCCTGGCGGGGATTCTATTATTATCTCTTGTTACGAGAGGGTGGGAAATATTGATTGACCCGCCTTTAATCTTGCCGGTACTTCTGTTCGTTTTCCTAACTACTTTGGCCTATCTGTTGGCTGCAGTGGATGGTGGCGAATTACAAATTGATTTGTTTAGCACTTTTGGTACAAATGATGCAAAGTCGCTGGGAGCAATTGCAGTGGCAGCATTTGCGGGCTGGTTTTATCTGGGACTTGTCTTTATAAGGGGAGTTTTCCGGGTCAATTGGTGGTGGCGGACAATTTTGATTACTGCTGCGTTATGGCTGCTTTTTACAGCATTTGGGATCACGAATGTTCCAGCTTCTCAGGTTAAAGAAGTTGCCCTGCTGGCTCAATTCGCCGTAATTATATTTGGTAGTCTTTTTGTTTGGGGTGGTTATTCTTCTTCAAAGAGCCTATGGGTACTTGTCGGCTTACTGGTAGCCCTTGGTGTCAGTTTCTCTTTTACTCAAGAGCCGTTGTCAAAACTGTTTACTCCGTTTGTGCTAATTGCTTCTGCTCTGATTTTGAGGGGCAAAAAGGCCTTCCGCCCAAAATCAACTATTGCTACCCTGTGGTATGCGGGTAAGAATTGGACCCAAGGTAAATCTCATGCTGGTAGTATTCTTGTGGCTCAGCCTATTGTGAGTATGCTGCTGCTGGCTATAGTACTGCTGGTAATTACTTTTGCGTGGGGAGGTGCACGTGGTGTAGATTGGGCAGCGGAATTGAATGAGTTTGGAAGGCAATACGCAAACTACTTCGGTAATGTTACTAGCTGGACTGGGTTGCTGTTTGGGCAAGGTGCAAAGGTTAATTATTACTCTGTAACTGCAGTAGATGTGCTCCATTATCAAGGGCTGCTGGGTGGAGTGGCATATATGGTTATTTGTGGCAGCGCATTGTGGTACGCTTTGCGTGTGCGTGCATCACGCTATAGCCAGGTTCTTTTCCCAGTAATATTGGCACCTGTAATATGGGCGATAACTACAGAGATGACATTTGGCGTTTCTATGTGGTGGTGGGGACTGGTGGCATTTATGGTCGCTCAAGAATTAAAAGTACCTACTCTTCATCTTCCCGGCTGGCTTTCTTCTGAAAAGCCTTTAGCCAAATGGTTCCTACTTCTGGGAGCATTCCTTGTGATACTAGGGCTGGTTGGTACGTTTATAAATGGGATCATCTCCCTATATTCTGCGGGGACTATATAACCACGTATGGTGAAAACAATAGTCATAGGTGGAGGCACAGGTAGTTTTGGAGTTCTCACCGGGCTAGGCAGGACAGATCATTTTGATTTGTCTGCAGTAGTACCGTCCACAGATTCTGGGGGATCATCTGGCAGGTTGCGAGATGAATTTGGATTCCTGCCGATAGGCGATGTCAGACAATGTCTGGTGGCTTTGGCAGAGGGCCAGCAAGAATCAAAGCTTTTAAGATCTTTATTTTCGTATAGGTTCGACAAAGGAGAAGATGGTCTCAAGGGACATAATTTGGGGAATTTGCTACTTACTGCCTTAAGCGACATTGTGGGTAGCGAAGTTGAGGCAATCCGCAACATTGAAAAACTATTCAAAATTAAAGGTCATGTTTATCCTGTTTCTTTAGAAAAATGTACTTTGGTGGCGCAATATGAGAATGGTCAAGAAATAGAAGGCGAGCATTTAATTGACGAACCCACTTATCCTCATGACGGCAGGCTGCGTATTACAAAGCTGTTTACCAAGCCAAAAGGTAAAATCAACCCAGAAGCAAAGAAAGCAATCGCAAATGCTGATCTCATCATTTTGGGGCCAGGTGACTTGTATACAAGCCTGATCGCCAACCTGGTGATTTCTGGAATGTCTCAAGCGCTGGTGGCTTCAAAGGCCAAATTTATCTACATCATGAATTTAGTTACCAAATTTGGTCAAACATATAACTTCACAGCCAATGATCATCTGAGTGAGATAGTGAAGTATGCTGGCAGAGAGCCAGATTATGTACTTGTGAACGATAATCACCTGCCAGCAGATATTCTCAAGCGTTATGCAGCGGAGAACGCTTACCCTGTGGTTAACGACCTGTCCGCTGGGAAGAGGGTAATCGCACAAGATTTTCTAGCAAGAGAGGAGATTGTTAGCTCTGCAGGTGATGTGTTAAGAAGAAGCCTTATCCGCCATGATGGTCTCAAAGTAGCTCAAGTCATTTCGCAATTGGTTTAATAATATAATCGTCATTGGATCTGAGTTTGAGCTATAATCCTACTATGACTATCCCACAAACATTTCGTCTACTAGAATCTGAGCAAGTATCGGAGCTGGCTGCTAGCACTGATATTTATGAGCATATTCCCACTGGAGCAAAGCTTTTGAAACTACAAATTCCAGATGAGAACTACACTTTTGGGGTGAGCTTTAATACTTTGCCGTATGATTCCACAGGGGTTGCTCATATCCTGGAGCATTCTGTGTTGTGTGGCTCACAGAAATACCCGGTCAAGGAGGTGTTTGTGGAGGTCTTGCGTAATTCGTTACAAACGTACCTGAATGCTTGGACATTTCCAGATAAAACCGTTTATCCATTGGCTACACCACATCCGCTGGAC
>CAZGHV010000059.1:0-5728 GCA_964525705.1 uncultured Candidatus Saccharibacteria bacterium
AAAACTTGCTTTATGTATGGCACGTGCAAGCGATCGCTTCGTAAAAGAGTCTAAGGTTAACTTATAATCTCTAAAACTATTCAAAAATAATACATCTAAGAATCCATGAAAGAATCTCAACCTAAGGAACCTCTTAAAGAACTAACCAGAACACATCAATCAGAAATTCTGACGGATGAAAGCACTAAAACTCAGACAACCGCAGTTGACTTCTGGCACAGTATTCAAAATGTTCTCCGCTTGCAGAGCCAGGCTCCCCCTCTGCTATCAAAAAATAATAAAGTTGACCTCCCTTTATCATTTGCCGAAGAACATTTGTGGTGGCTTTGCCAGCTACAGCCTGAGAGTGCCGTTTATAATCTTCCCTTTGCTTTGCGCTTACAGGGTGAAGTTAACCTAACCGCCCTTGAACAAAGCTTCAATGAAATCCTGCGCCGTCATGAAGTTTTACGTAGTATTTTTGTGCCTGAGAAAGATACAACCATTCGAAAGATTGACGAGTCTTTGAATTTTCAGCTTACTGTTATTGATTTACGAAACTCTCAAATTGCTAATAGGGAGAATCATGCATTACAACTTCTAGTTCAAGATGCACAGCTTCCCTTTGACCTGGCTAAAGCTCCCCTTTTTAGAGTTCTTTTATTACAACTTGATCAGCAAGATTATATTCTTCTAATAATTTTTCATCATTTAGTATTTGATGGGTGGTCAGAAGGAATATTTTTTCGAGAACTCGCATCTATTTATCAAGACTGTCTCAACTCTGTACCATCATCATTACCTGAACTGCCTATTCAGTACGCCGATTTTGCAATTTGGCAGCGACAATGGATGCAGGGAGAAGTTCTGAACGTGCTGTTAGATTACTGGCAGAAGCAGTTGAGTTTACTACCTCAACAACATTTACCCTTTGACCATCCCCATCCCACACTACCCACCCATCGAAGTGAACGCCAAGTCTTTACCCTTTCTGGTACTTTAACAGCATCTCTAAAATCCTTAAGTCGTCAAGCAAAAGTAACCTTATTTACAATTCTCCTTTCTGCTTTTTGTCTTTTATTACATTGCTATACTGGACAAGTGGATTTGTTAATATGTACTCCTGCTGCCAACCGAAATCGTAGCGAGTTGAAAGCGCTCATTGGTTATTTTGCAAATACTTTGTTAATGCGAGTAAATCTTTCTGGTGATCCAGGTTTTCGCAATTTACTCATTCGGGTACAACAGGTGGTATCTGGAGCTTATGCCCATCAAGATCTGCCAATACAAAAGTTGTTAAAGACTCTTAACTTGGGAACTCAAAAATTGTCTCAGGTGATGTTCGTGCTGCAAAATACGCCTCGACAAGCTCTTCAATTGTCCGGCCTAGAAGTAAATCAGCTAGATCTTGATAATGGTATAGCTGATTTTGATCTCTTTGTGTCTCTTACTGAAGAGTCGGGAACGCTTGTAGGAACATTAAAATACAATACTGACTTATTCAAGTCCACTACGATTCATACTTTTCTACAACATTTTCAAACATTACTAGAAAATATTGTGGTTTATCCAGATGTTCCCCTTTCTTCGCCATTATTGCTGAATGCTGAAATTGTCCGTAATTTCACATCTAGTCCTCTATCTTCAACACTGACACAGGGCGATCGCACTTATATACCTCCTCGAGATCAAACAGAATTCCAGTTAACTCTAATTTGGGAGCAAGTTTTAGAAGTTCGTCCCATTAGCATCCAAGCAAATTTCTTTGAGTTGGGTGGGCATTCCATGCTAGCCTTGCGGTTATTTACTCTTATAAAGCAAACTTTTGGAAAAGATTTACCTCTTCCAACACTTTTTCAGGCTCCTACAGTAGAAAAGCTGGCTCAACTTATTAAAGAACATTTAGAAGGCAGTTCTGGTGCATGGTCTGCTTTAGTCCCTCTACAACCCTATGGATCTCATCATCCTATTTTCTGTGTTCATGGCATTGGTGGCAATGTTATTGATCTTTACAAGTTAGCTCATCATTTAGGTCCAGATTATCCATTCTATGGTATTCAAGCCCTAGGAGTGGATGGTAGCCATCAACCGCTAAATTCCATAAAGGCTATGGCATCACTTTATATTGAAGAAATCCGCAAAGTCCAGCCTGAAGGACCTTATTTTCTGGCAGGCAATTCTATGGGAGGAGTAGTTGCCTTTGAAATGGCTCAGCAACTTTTTCAGCAGAACCAAAAAGTGGGTTTATTAGCTTTTCTAGATACTTATGGCCCAATTTACTATCAACCTATAACTTTTAGCCGAACAATTATGTGTCATCTCCGTAATCTGATAACATTGCCACTTCAAAAGAAATTTAATTATCTTTATGGAGTAGTTATTAGGATTCTGTTTAATAGATTCAAAGACCTTATCAAACATATTTACTTTAAAGCCAAGCACTATTCACATAATCCTACTAATGATTCAATTTTTGATCAAGCCTTTATGACAGATGAACAGTATAAGGTTATCAAGGCTATACATGATGCGCACAAACAAGCGTTGTTGAATTATAAGCCCAAAAAATACCCTGATCAGATTACCCTTTTTCGCGTTAGCCAACAGCAATGGTGGAGCATGCATGATATGTACTTAGGTTGGAATGGATTGGCCAATAAAGGCATAACTGTTTGTGAAGTTAGTGGCAATCACAATAATATGTTATATGGCAATAATGTTGCTCTTATAGCAGAGAAATTAAAAATGGTCTTGAGTAATGCTTCTAAATAATGGTCATGGATCAATGAAAACCGAGAGTAAGTTAAAAGCCTTGAGTCTTAATGTTTATATTATGGGTCACGTTACCTATCAGAACGTACTTGAAAGCACGTTCAAGAATTACTTTCCAGAAATTCAGTTCCACTCCTTGCATTTAACTGACTTCTTCAAAAACAACTTTTGGGGAGCTGCCATGAATCGTTCTCTAACTTGGCGGCTACCAGACTTTAATTCCAAGTATTTTGATTATGACTTGCATGCACTTCGAAGTGCTTTGTCTGGCTCAATTTTAGCTAATCGTTATCTTTATCGTGAATCAATTAATTATAAACCTGACATTCTTCATATTCATACTCAATCTATTGCACTCCTATCTATTCCTCTGCTTCGAAAGATTCCAACTATTATTTCAATTGATTTAACTAGTGCCTCAGTTGCTAATGAACATTGGATAACAAGCGCCTATTCTTACAAACCTCTAATTTATCTTGAAAAAAAATGTTTTCAATCTGCTGCTCATATTATAACTTGGTGCGATTGGGCGAGAAATTCAGTCATTAATCACTACGATATACCCCCTGAAAAAGTTACAACGATATATCCCGGCTTATTTTTTGAAGCTTTTGATGAAATTACCCCTCATCGGCTTGCGGTAAGTAAACCTCGTATTTTATTTGTTGGAGGCGATTTTATTAGAAAAGGTGGTTCCGATTTATTAGAAGTATTCACTAAATATTTTGCTGATACTTGTGAACTTGATATCGTGACAAATGCTAATTTCGACTTTCCTCAACTTCCTAATTTGCGGGTGCATCGAGGTTTGCGTCCACTTTCCAACGAACTTCTAAATCTGTATCGGCTCGCAGACATTTTTGTAATGCCTACCTGGATGGATACATTTCCAATGGTATTTATGGAGGCAATGGCAGCGGGTTTACCTTGCATTGGAACTATGGTAAGGGGAGTTCCAGAGCTTGTTCAAGATGAGCATACTGGTTTTGTAATTCCTCCTAAAGATCAAGTTGCTTTATATAAGGCAATACAAAGATTGGTTGACGATGCTGACTTAAGGCTTTCCTTTGGACTTAATGGAAAGAGTTTTGTTCATAGTAAATGTGATGCAGTTTCTAATACTAAGCAAATTGCCGAGATTTTCACTTCCTGTTCAAATATATAATAAATTATAGACGTGGAGTAAATGAAAATAGCCTTTATTAGCTTTGAATATCCTCCTGATACAGCAGATGGGGGAATTGCAACTTATGTGTATCAGGCCGCCGCAATGTTGCAAAGCCGTGGTCATACGGTTGAGGTCTTTGCTGGTAGCCGAACTCGCTCCGGTACTGAGATTCAGCTAGATGGTGTTATTGTACATCGAGTTCAAATGGGTCCAAGAATTGAGGATCGGGAGGAGTTTTCCAAAGTTATTGCCTCTTTATTTGTTGATCGGCATAGAGAAGTTGACTTTGATGTTTTAGAGGGACCTGATTATGGTGCTGACGCGGCAGCAACTCTTAAACTTGTACCTGATATCCCCCTGGTGATTAAATTACATACTCCTCACTTTATTTTCCGTTTGCTACGTGAAGCTGATACTGATTTGGTTTCTCAGCTGAGAGAACGTTTGGGTGCCTTACGTCGCAGAACTCATTCTTACCGCTTAGAAGCTTTAGAACATGCCCATGCTCTTGATGCTGATGAAATTGCTGCTCCTTCAAGAGCTATTGCTACTAAACTTATTCGTTATTGGCATTTGGAACCTACAAAAGTACATCTTTTTCCATTGCCATACAACCCTTCTCCAGAATTGTTGAGGATTCCGATTGAGTCTAAAAGTAACATCATTACCTTTATTGGACGATTGGAGGCGAGAAAGGGGGTGCTTGACCTTGCATCTGCTATCCCATTAATTCTTAAACAATGCCCAGATGTTAAGTTTTGCTTTGTTGGACGTTCGGGAAACTCTCCAAATCCCCAGCAGGATATGAGAGTTTATTTAGAGAAGCGCTTAAATTCTTATTTAGGTTCTATAGAATTCACTGGTGCTCTACCTATAGATCAAATCCCGTCTGTCTTAGGTGATACTGACATTTGTGTGTTTCCGAGCCTGTGGGACAGCTTTGGAATTGTTTGTTTGGAAGCAATGGCTGCTGGACGTGGTGTTGTTGGAAGTACTGCTGGTGGTATGGCCGAAATTATTGACTCCAATAAGTATGGCAAAGTTGTTCCTCCAAAAAATCCAAAAGCTATTGCTAAAGCTGTTATTGAGCTAGTCCGAAATCCGGATCTCCGAATGAAGCTTGGTGCCGCTGCTCGAAATCGAGTTCTTACAGAATACAATGTTGAGCGTGTGGCTTCCTTACAGGAGAAAAGCTATTTCCGTGCCATTGAATATAGACACAAACTTGGGGCTCGGCCCGCTTAGGACCACGGATTAGACAAGTGCTAAAATCAGATTATCAGTTTCCTTGTAGAAAACCAGCCGCATGGGCTAGTTCTGGGGTTCATACCTTTAATTTTGAGGTTGCTGAAGCTGAGAGGGTGGGGCATGAAGCAGTCCACCTTCTCAACCAACCTATCTTGTTTGGCGGCGGTAGCTAGCTTTAGTACTTCAGACGTTGGCGATAATTGGCTACTGATTCCACTAGTCCGATCGCAATAAAGTTGGTTAGCATGGCGGAGCGACCATAACTGAGCCAGGGTAGGGGAATCCCTGTAACGGGAGATAGGCCGATGGTCATTCCCACACTAACTAGAACCTGAAACACAATCATAGAAAAGACCCCAATTGCTAGAAGGGAGCCAAAGTTATCCCTGGCAGTTCGAGCAATGATCAATAGCCGTAGACAGAGTAACCAGAAGCCAAACATGACCAGCAGGGCTCCAACCAGACCAAGTTCTTCCCCAACAGCTGAGAAAATAAAGTCGGTATGTTGCTCCGGGATAAAGTTGAGTTGAGTCTGGGTGCCATGGTTGAGACCCCTGCCCC
>CAZGHV010000060.1:0-5708 GCA_964525705.1 uncultured Candidatus Saccharibacteria bacterium
ATATCACGGTCAATGAGCAAGTATAATTTGTCACCAGCTACTTCTGCTCTGCAGTCAAATTCGGCCTTTTCTTCTTTGCCATCTTTTCTGATGAGCACAACCTCACCGGCTTTTACATTTTTGCTTTTTTCCACAGCCACTTTGTCATCTTCCATTACCTCCAAGGTTTTCTTCAATTTACGCTTGGAAGCAATTCTGATTGTGACATCATTCTCATTCTGGATGAGGGTGACTACTCCAGGTAGCTCTGCCAGCAAAGCTTTTGCCTTTGGAGTCCGCACTTCAAACAATTCCTCAACTCTAGGTAAACCCTGGGTAACGTCTGCTCTGTTTGCACGAGCATCACTCTTGTTCTTCAATGTTAACTGTGTAGCAGGCTCTCCTAGAGATTGTGCGGCTATTATGCCCACAGCCTCGCCTATCTCCACAAGCTTGCTAGTTCCGAAGTCATTTCCGTAACATTTGGCACAGATTCCATGCCGAGTTTCACATGTGAGCGGAGAGCGCACCTTTACGCTTTCAATTGTAGTTGTCGAATCTATTAGCTTTGAGAGCGGTAAAGTGATCAATTCGCCTGATTTTGCCAATACTTCTCCTGTACTTTGATCGACAATATCCTCTGCCAAGTATCGACCATATAGCCTGTTGCCAAAGGATTGATTCCGCTCATCTTTTCTAACCAAGTATATTCCTTCCTTTGTCCCACAGTCTTCCTCATTGGTGACAACATCCTGTGCTACATCCACCAATCTGCGAGTCAGGTAGCCAGAGTCCGCAGTGCGCAATGCCACATCAGCAAAGGATTTACGTGTACCACGTGCTGCTACAAAGTACTCAAAATTATTCAATCCGTTCTTATAGTTGTTTAGCAATGGCAAATCCACAATATTACCTTCTGGATCTGTAACAGTCCCTCTCACTCCAGCGATGTACTTCACCCAAGAAGCTACTGGAGTTGCTCCAGAATCATTCAAGTGGGTCAGATTGCTGGGTTTATTGCTTGCTAGTCCCCAAGTCTCATTTGAGATCTGGTCATAGATTGCTACCCATAAATCACGCTTAAGTCGCTGTAACTCATCTTTGGTGATCAAGCCTTCGCTATAGTCACCCATCAACGCTTGCTCCTTGAGGAAGAAATCATTCAATCTTTCCCTCACTACAGCATCTGCACCAAACTCAAATTCCTGCATAGAGATTGAGAACCCAGACTGTCTTGCGTACTTGAACCCTATATCTTTGATGCTATCTAGAACCTTAATAGCCACATCACGCCCATACTTATTAAAGATATCTGCAGTTATTCCTTGGACCTCCTTACGTGAAAGTGTTTTATTCACAAAAGGATAATCTGACGGTAGTATTCGATTAAAAATAATTCGTCCTACAGTCGTGGTTATCAGCTCTCCATTAAGCAAATAGCGGACCGGCTCATAAAGTGTAACTTGCTCAAGCACATAGCGTGAAATAGCCTCGTTCTCACTTGCGTATGCTTGCTTGGGCTCTCCCAACTCCTTATCTAGGTAGGTAAGAAAATATACCCCAGTAGCCATGTCCTTTTCTGTGTTCATGATCGGCTGACCATTTGCCATGGACAACATATTGTTATGAGCAAACATCCTTTCCTTCACCTCATCTATAGCCTGTCTAGATAAAGGCAAATGCACTGCCATCTGATCCCCATCAAAATCAGCATTGAAGCCTTTACAAGTAAGCGGATGTAGCTGAATAGCGTTACCCTCAATTAAAATTGGATAGAAAGCCACAATCCCCTGTTTGTGGAGTGTAGGTGCACGGTTAAGCAACACCGGTCGGTTTTTACTTACATCTTCCAAAATATCCCACACCTCTGCCGGCTTTTCCTCATATATTACCCTTGCTCTAGCTGGGTTTGCAGCAATACCGCGAGATACCAATTCTCGGATAATGAAAGGCTTAAACAGCTCCAGCGCTACAGTCTTTGGCAATCCGCACTGGTTATAACGTAATTCTGGACCAGGAACAATAACTGCTCTTCCAGAATAGTCTACCCTCTTCCCTAGCAAGTTCTGACGGAAGCGACCCTGCTTTCCTCTCAAAATGTCTGAGAGAGATTTATATGGCAAACCACGAGAGTTTGTCGTAGGCGCTCCTGGGCGGTGGCTATTGTCTAATAAAGCATCTACCGCCTCTTGCAGCATACGCATCTCGTTGCGCAAGATAATCTGAGGTGCCCCCAGCTCAATCAACCTCTTTAACCTATTGTTTCTGTTTATAACTCTACGATAGAGGTCGTTAAGCTCAGATGTAGCAAAGCGCCCGCCTGGTAACTGTATTATCGGTCTCAAGTCCGGTGGCAAAACAGGAAGCACATCCAACACCACCCACTCTGGCGACACTCCAGCTTGCAACATCCCCTTCAACAATTTTTTTCGTTGAATAGCCTTCATCTTTTTCAACTCTGAACGAGTTGTAGCTATAGTTTCTTCTAGTTCCAACACTTCCTTCTCTAGATCCATTTCTTGCAGGAGCTTTTTCACAGCCCTAGCACCCATATCTGCCTCATAGAAGTCGAAGTTAAATCCCATCAGGTCCGCCTGATTCTCTTCTGACAAAGTGAATCCTACAGTGATATCCTCTACCAAACTACCCAGCTCCTGAAACTTATGTGCCAAATTGTCGAACTTCTGCTTATAGGCCGACTTAACATGCGCAAGTTGCTTACGCTCCTCATTTTGTAATCTTTCCATCTGTACACCCAACTTTTGCTCGTCCTTTTCTGCTTTCCTTAATTCCTCTGCTTTTTCCGCATATTGACCATTTATTTCTTTAACCTTTGCCTCCTGCTCTGCCTCCAGTTGTGCTTGCTGCTCTGCGCCTATCTCCTTGAGCCTGTCCACAGCTTCTGATTTCTTTTCATCATTAACTTCTGTGACAATGTACCTTGCATAATAGATCACAGTCTCCAGTTTCTTCTGTGGGACATCCAGCATCAAAGCTAGCTTGTTTGGGACCCCATGTGCAAACCAAACGTGTGTTACAGGAGCGACTAGACGAATATGCCCCATCCGCTCTCTCCTCACTCGCTTGTGAGTGACCTCTACACCGCAACGATCGCAGACAATGCCTTTGTAGCGGATTTTCTTGTACTTACCACAAAAACACTCAAAGTCTTTTGATGGTCCAAAAACTCGCTCATCCATCAAGCCGTCTGCTTCTGGCCGGAATGTGCGGTAGTTAATAGTCTCCGCTTTTGTGATCTCACCATGAGACCAGGACAGAATATCTTCCGGAGAAGCAAGGATTATTCTGATGGCTTCGAAATCTTTGAGCATGTTTGGTATGGCTAAATTAACAATTTAAGTTAAACTACTTCTTCACCTAAGTCAGAGACAGTAAATGATGCCTCTTCTGCATTCACCTCTGCGACCACAGCTTCGGTTTCATTTGTATCTAATTTCGACTTTTCATCAATACTATCCACAATCTCTTCTATACTTGCACTATCCACAAACGGGTCGACCACCATACCCACTTTTTCAAGCTTGACACACAGTGCCGCCAGCTCCCTGTCAAACACATGAAATGACTCTGGAACAGACGGAGCAGTTACATCTTGACCAGTGATGATTGCTTTATAGGCTGCGGACCTCCCCACTACATCATCCGACTTAATAGTCAGCATCTCATGCAACACTGCTGGCACACCATGCGCCTCTAGTGCCCACACCTCCATCTCTCCAAATCTCTGTCCTCCCCGCTGCGCCTTTCCTCCCAGTGGTTGCTGTGTCACCATAGTGTATGGTCCAGTAGACCTAGCATGGACTTTATGGTCTGCTAAGTGCTCCAGTTTAAAGAAGTACCTAGGTCCTATTGTGACCTTTTGATCCAAGGGTTTACCTGTACGTCCATCGTAGAGTGTTTGTTTTTCCTCATAATTCACACCGTGCTTACGAGCTAAATCAAGCAATGGTTGCAATGTATAATCTGCAAATGGGGCCACTTCAACTTTTACCCCAAGCTTCTGAGCCAGATCACCTACGTGAGCTTCCATTAACTGCCCTACGTTCATTCTGCGGACCATTGACCCCGGACCGACCACGATATCTACTGGCTGACCATCTCCCGTATATGGCATATCCTCTTCCGGCAAGATCTTTGTTACCACACCTTTGTCGCCATGAAATCCAGTCAACTTGTCTCCCACAGAGATCTTGTGTGTCTTTGCTACCCAAACTTTGACTTGGCGAATTACCCCAGGGTTTAGCTTGGCACCACTTTCTTTGTCTAAGATCTGGACTCCAATCACGATACCGTGGTCTCCATGCGGCAATCTTAAAGAATTGTCTCGCACGTCCCGCGCATAATCACCGAATATTGCCCGCAGAAGCTTTTCCTCTGCAGTAAGCTCAGTTTCTCCTTTCGGAGCGATAATTCCAACCAAGATATCGTTTGACTCAACGCTTGCCCCGATTCTTACCACTCCACCTTCATCAAGGTTACGTAGGGCAAAATCTCCCACATTCGGGATATCTCTAGTTATAATTTCATCTCCCAGTTTCGTCTCGCGTATCTCCTGGGCGTATTCATAAATATGTACAGACGTCAATACATCTTCCTTCACCAACCTCTCAGAGATCACTATTCCATCCTCATAGTTATACCCATCGTAAACAACGTAGGCAGTACGAAGATTTGCCCCCAGAGCGATTTCGCCATTATCTGTGCACGGCGCATTAACCAATACTTGATCTTTTTCAAACTGCTCTCCCTTTTTCACAGCAGGTGTCTGTGTGAAAGCTGTGGACTGGTTTGTACGCACAAAAGTTTCTAGGCGGTAAGTCTCTTTGTATTTTTTACCTTGTGCTGGGGAGTATTCAACCTCCAATTTCTGAGCATCGCAGTGCAATACCTTCCCCGAGTGATCTGCATATACACCACGTCCACTAGTTCTAGCTGCCACCGTTTCAAATCCAGTTCCGACTATAGGCGACTGTTTGAGTAACAATGGAACTGCTTGTGTCTGAGTCTTGGATCCGATCAAAGTACGGTTTGGGTCATCCATAGATGCAAACGGTATGAGCGAAAGACCAAGTCCCCCCACCTGAGCAGGGCTTACATCAATTAAATCTATCTCCGAAACATCGACTTTTGCATACGTTTTACCATCTCGCACGTAAGTTGCAGCTTCCACAATATTGCCTTTATCATCTGTATGTACATTTCCTCCAGCTATCTTGTGAGTCAACTCTGCCTCTGCGTCCAAAAACATGACCTGGTCGGTGACAAATGGAATTACTGGCAGGGAATTCAACCCAGCTTTCTGGGCTTTGGTTACCAATTCGAGTGTTATCTCAGTTCCGGCCTTTGCCACCAGCTTTTTACTATCATCAAGCACATCTACACGCAAAGCCCTTCCTTTGAAATCTCCCACCTTGTCTTCCCCAATCAAAAACTTGTTTACCACCTTGAGATACGGAGCCTCCAAAAAACCGAAGTCATTTAGTCTTGAATATACAGACATGTGCACTACCACTCCCACAGAAGTCCCCTCTGGGGTATTAACTGGACAGATTTTTGCATAGTGCGAATTATGAACATCACGCACAGAGAATGTCGCACGCTCTTTCGTGAGCCCACGGGGACCTCCAGCAGTAATCCTGCGCTTCGTCTCGATCTCACTGAGCACATTTTGTTGGTCCATGTATCTGGAAAGTGCACTCCCTCCAAAG
>CAZGHV010000061.1:0-5631 GCA_964525705.1 uncultured Candidatus Saccharibacteria bacterium
CTGGTAATGTGCAATAATGGTGCGAATTTTATTTACACTGCACTATCTGAATACTATCAGTCAGAACTAAAGACAACAGAAATCGCTCAAATAGAGCACAGCAGATTGAAGCTGTTACCATTTTCTTCTCATTACAAATATACAGCCTGCATAAACGGAAAAAAACTCTTTGTTGTGGGGGCCCCAGAGATAGTTATTCAGAAGTGTGAAAACGTAGAACCAGAATTCAGAGAATTATCTTCAAAAAAAGCGAAGGCAGGGTTTCGTGTCGTGTCCGTAGCAGAGAGAGCAACAAAGGCCAAAAATCTTAGCCATGAAGACATAAGCCATCTGAGCTTATTGGGTTTTGTTTTCATCAGTGACCCACCACGCCATGACCTCTCACAGGTTATAACCCAGATACAAGGTGCGGGAATAGAAATAAAAGTAATTACTGGAGATTTGGAAGAAACTAGTTTAAGTGTACTCAAGTCAATAGGGTACAGTATTCCCGCCAATGCTACCACTTCAGGATCCCAGCTCGCACAAATCTCTAGTGTAGAGGCTTTTGATGCACTTGTGCATAAAACAAAGCTGTTTTATAGAACTACACCAGGTCAGAAGCTGGATATTGTAAAAAGCCTTCAAAGGCGTGGAAAAACTGTGGCAATGATGGGAGATGGTGTGAATGATTCACCAGCCTTGAAACTCGCCCAAGTTGGGATTGTGGTAGAAAATGCCACTGATGTATCAAAAGAGGTGGCAGACATTGTCTTACTAGACTCAAATTTCCGCACTATTTCTGCTGCTATCAATGAAGGTAGAAATATCGTAATAAATTTACGCAAAGTAATTACCTATCTTTTGGCAGACAGTTTCTCTATAGCAATGATGATTGCATTAGCTATGATTGCTGGTATCCCCTTGCCACTTACACCGCTGCAAGTCTTATGGCTTAATTTAATAGAGGCTGGTCTACCGAGCGTGGCACTCACCTACGATCGCACAGAAACATTACACATGAATATAACCAAATTTCGTAAACAACATCCGCTAATTGATTGGAGACTAATACTTGCAATCATGGCTGGTAGCCTCCTCAGCTACACGACGTTCTTGATTGTATTCCAATCGCAGCTACAAGCCGAAACGGAGTTAGCTCGCTCTCGGACCCTCATTTTTGCGCTCATCGGAACTTGCAACATGCTTTTTCTGTTTTCAATTAAAACACTTGGTAGTAATCTGTGGGTTGCCAAATTCTGGGATAACACTATTTTAAATTTGTCCTTCCTCTTGGGAATTGGACTCATAGGTATGGCCATATATTTCCCCCCAGTAGCATCTCTTTTGGGAACAGTCCCTTTAGACGGAAGCGAGGTGATGATAGTTGCCATCACAGCTATCATGGCAACACTGCTCATAGAAATGACAAAGCTGATTACCAGGAAATTAGTCTTCAATGGCAAGCCAAACATACAAACATTTACAAATACTTCCGCAACTACTTGAGATCACTCAACAATGATGCTAACCTGGTTCTGTTCGTATATATTCATTTATAGAAGGAATATGTCTAAATCATTCCCCCGCAAGTATAGTTTAATTTTCAGCTCACTGTTGTTCACTTTCATCATACTTGTATCCTTACCAGTCAACAAAATTGCAGCATTCACTATTTCCCCAGAAAGACTAGAGCTGCAGCCAGGTGAGACTCAAACTTTCAGTATTTTTGCTGCTCCGAGTAACCCTACAAACGCAGTGAGTGTGCAGATCTCGTTTACGAATCTCAAAGTTACTGCCCTGGAATTGGCCACAAACTTGCTAAGTATCGGCATTTGCGAAGACGGCAAGCGTTTTACGGACAACGCTATTTGTGTAGATATAGCTGCTAGTGATGACTTTACGCCTAACCAGTTACTTGCGACTTTCACGGTACTTATGGAAAGTCAGGACGGTGCACAATTTCAGACAGAGCCAGGAAGTATGTACGCAGATCGCACTGCAGTGAATACCATAGTTGTATCTGCAATATCTTCTCCGCAGACAGAAACCACATTAACAGACTCCACAAGCTTAATAATATTGATAGCTGCAGGGTTGGCCTTGGTTGTGAGTGGTATGATTTTGGTAAGACTGATATCCAAGAGAAACAAAGCAAAAGATGTCATTCACCAAGGTGCACAATCTGAAGTTGTTGAATCACCAGTGAATAACCCTTTTTAAAACTAAATAGCTATTTAAATTTATATTTTTTCCGATACACTTATAGTTAGGATAATAAAAGAATATGGATCATGCACAAGTATCTTCCACTACTTCCCTTAACTCAGGTAGCAGCCCATTCAGGAAATTGACTATGCAATGGACACAACTAGCTCAGTCACAGAAGTTGGCAATTATTTTATTTGGGATTGCATTGATATTGCTTCTAGCTGCTTTTGTTTTTAAGCAGCCAGCATCAGATTCCTCAGTAGCAGACCCTGTGGCTATGGTAAATTTGGAACCGGCAAGTGCCGCATTTTCAAGTGGTAGTAGCCAGACTGTTATTTTGAAGGCGAATACAGGCGGGAGACCCGCAGATGGATTTCAAGTATTCATAGACCTTACAGGCACTATCCCCACAAATATACAATTCACTGCAGCAAATCTACAGTCTTCTGGTTTAAGGCTGGTCACCAGTGAGCTAGCCACAAAAGGAGCTGGCAAAGAATTGAAGCTTCTATTTATCACTAGCAATCCTACCTCTCCATTTACTGCTTCTACAGCTATTGAATTGGGTAGGTTTACATTTACAGCTCCTGCAAGTGGAAGCCTCACCCTGGCTTTCAGCAGTAGCATGACAAAGATAATCGAGCATAATACAGTCATAGACTTGGTGATTGTACCTGGAAACAGTGTTTATACCTTTGGAGGAGCGACATCATCTGCGACTTCTTCCACAGCAACTTCAGCAGCAGTCTGTGGAAATGGAACAGTTAACACTGGTGAGCTTTGCGATGACGGTAACACTAGCAACTACGATCAGTGCAGCAGCGACTGCAAGAATCAATGTACTACAGGTAATATTTGGAATGGCACCCGTTGCGTACAACTGGCTTGCCGTGGAGATTACGATAGAAATGGTAATGTAGATGCTGTTGATTTCCTCAAGTTTGCACAAAATTATAAAAAGGCAGGCATATCATGTGATCTAGATATAATAGGAGCCAACTGCTACCTAGATGCTCTCGATTTCCTGGAATTTGCCAAAGTATATAAAAAGCCAAATCTATGTAACTAAATTTAATTTTATTAAATATGAGTAGGATTAACCTCACCCAAACATTAACAAAGCATAGTCAGATAGTGCTCGTAGCAGCTGTTGTCATGATTTCAACAGTACTTGTGGTACTGTTAGCACTCACTACTGTACAACAACCAACAGATCTTGATGTAGCTGATGAAGCAGGAGATATTATTCTTGTGCAGAGTTTACCGCCCGCCCCGACATCTATTTTCCCAAACGAAAGTGTGGAATTACAAGTGCGCACCGTCTATGGATCACAGCAAACGTTGGGGGCAGTAGTGTTTGAGATCACTCTTAATGTAGATCCTACGCAGTTCACAATTCAGGATATTGTGCCGGAATCGGACCTCATCGCCCTCAACAAAACCGTGGATGCAGCCACTGGGAAAGCAACGGTAGATGTTGCATTTGGTGATAATCAAACATTCACTGAAAGAACATGGGCAACTTTGAAGGTCAAGGCTATTCATACGCAAGGTGTGGGAGCAACTGTGAGTGGAAAAGTTATCGGAACTTACTCTACTCAAAGTGGATCGGAGACAGTAGAGTATCCAGTAAGTGCTACTGTACAACTGGCGACAGTTGCGTCTTCAAGTACAACAACTACATCAACTGCGACCAGCACAGCAATATCTACGCCAACATCTTCAGCTAGCACTACAAGCACTGTAACCACCAGCACGACAACATCTTCTGGGACTGGAGTGGTGTGTGAGCCCATAGACGTTGACGGCAATGTGTTCTTAGATTTAGTAGACTTCGCCGCATTCGCCAAGAAATATAACAATCAGTGTAGTTCATATGTAGAAGATCCAGCTGGAGACTACACAGTCGGCGAGCAGGTTACTCTGAGTATATTAGCCACAGATATTATATCCGGAGCAAATGCCGTAGACTTGGATCTTGATATTACAAACGCAAGAGTGGTTAGCTTCGCGGCAGTACAGTCTGGTGGGTGGGATCTAAGCATTCCATTTTGTCTAAACGGTGAATCGACAACATCCACAGAGGTCTGTGTCGCTATGTCAAAATCTGCTGCTATAGTAGAAGGTGAAAAATTGGGTGATCTGGTAATTGAGCTCACTGCAGTAGGTCAAACAACTGTTGTGCGTGGTGCTAGATATGCATACTCAGAGGGAACAACGAAAACAATTCGCACTGGGACTTTATACACGCTTGATGTCAATAGTCAGTCCAGTGGCTGTGGCAATCAAGATACAAACAAAGATAGTTGGGTTGACTTAATTGATTTCAGTGTTCTTGGTAGAAGATACCGCAAAGCAAATTGCGGTCTATAAGCCAGGGAAAAAATAAAAATTAAAAAGCAGCTTTTATAGGCTGCTTTTCTAATAATTAGGCGATAAGTGCACATTTGTCCGCAAATTCAGCCAAATTACGACAGATCTGAGAGATTATCCCGATGTTTATAACCAAAGACCTTGAGATCCACAACGAAATCTTTGCTTACTTCCACACCTTCATTGCGCAAGATGGCTGCTTGCAGATCCTTATCCACTGTCTCATGACCTCGGATTGATAGGTACCCAGACTTACTAACCACCCTCCACCAAGGCAATGAGCTATTAAAGCCTTCTTTGGACAAAATCCCACCTACTATCCTGGCTGCATTGGGACTTCCACATGCAGCTGCAACTTGCCCATAGCTTACAACAGTGCCGTGGGGGATCTTGTTCACAAACTCAACAACTCTTTTTGCAAAAGACGTTTGTGTTGACTTATTCATTCATAACTACTATCTTTAATAGAACCACTTGAAACAAAATGGAATTTTCTGGTAGCACATTTTACCATCAGAGAAAACCTCTATTCACGAGTTTATTGGGATTGCTTTTCTCTAAATTCTTTCTAGCTCTAGTATAAGATGGGGAAACTATACATTTCAGTTCTGTTCTTTTTATTCTTTATCACCTTTTTCCCTAGTAAGGTAGAAGCCTTTGATTCCTGCACAGGAGATATTACCAATGATGGGATTGTAGACATAGATGACTATATGGAGATGATGACTGCACTTTCTACACAGTCACAATCCAAATTTGATTTCACCGGTGATGACCTTGTGGACATATCTGATTATGCAAAATTGGCAACAGTCTATTATCACAGCTGCCCCGATACAAACGGTGCATTATTTACCGGAAATTTCGTCAATGCCTATCAGAACTGTGGTATCGGTCAAACGCAAGTAGATACGAGAATCGCCCAGCTATGGGCCCAACTTTTTTATGGGAGTGATACAGACCAGAGAGTTTATTATCCGGTAACCGTTTCCGGTGAAAATATGGCATATGTCAAGGATATATTCAATGGCGATGTGCGTAGTGAAGGGATGTCCTATGGGATGATGA
>CAZGHV010000062.1:0-5584 GCA_964525705.1 uncultured Candidatus Saccharibacteria bacterium
GTATCGCACTGCTAAAGTTACCGTTTTACCTTCTGTCCATCGAACCTGCTATGGTGACTATACCTCTGTTCCTGAGCTGATGGGGTTTACTTTGTTGGAATCCCAGGCTTGCGGCACGCCTGTTATCTGTACTGATGCGGGAGCGATGCAGGAATTTGTCGATCCAGGCCGAACAGGATTCGTGGTTAAGCAAAATTCCAGTGAAGCGATCGCGATCGCTTTGCAACAGATTATTTCTCTCTCTGCTTCAGAGAGAGCTATCTTTGAACAACGTTGTCGTGAGTGGGTCCAGCACCTGAGCTGGCCCGTGGTAGTTCAGCAACATTTAGAGTTATATCAGCGAAGTCTTAAGCTACCAGAAGCAAGCAGCTTTCAGTAAACTTCTCACAAAGTCAACTTTAATAGATCTAGAAGGAAGTCCGCTTAGCCTCGAGAGAAGCCCACTAGGCTGAAAGAGAAGCTGACTAGGCTCTGAGGGAAGCTGACTAGACTTTGAGGGAAGTCCACTAGGTTCTGAAGGAAGTTGACTAGGCTCTGAGGGAAGTTGACTAGGCTCTGAGGGAAGTTGACTAGGCTTTGAGGGAAGTCCACTAGGTTCTGAGGGAAGAGCGCCTTCTTTATATAGGAGGTTCACTAGCTTTGCAGGTCATTTTCCAGCTCAGAAAATATTATTAAGCTTGGAAAGCGCCAGTAAAGTGGGAACTGAGTCCCGGCAATACCAGCGCTTTCAGTTTAGTGTTCCACCAAAAACTGTCCTTTTGATTGTCTATTGATTACCCGATCATAGAGTTTCATCAGCTTTGTTACGTGGTCTTCCAGGGTAAAGTGCTGCTGCGCCGTTGCGTAGCCCTTAGTTCCTAATTGCTGAGCTAGTAACCAATCTTCAGCCAATCGGGCGATCGCCGCCGCCAAACCCTGAACATCATTCGGCTCCACCAGTAAACCATTCTGTAACTTGCCAACGTACTCTGGAATGCCACCAACGTTACTCGCGATCACTGCTCGACCCGCTGCCGCTGCTTCTAAACTGACCAGACCTGCAGGTTCATGCCAGACCGAAGGAAACACAACTGCCCGCGATCGCTGCATTAGTTGTCTCACCTGCTCTTGATTCAACCAACCATGAAAGGTAATCTTTTCCTCCAGGTTAAGACGGGCTACTAGTTCTCGGATTGCCTGATTCTGTTGGGAGTTGCCAGTCCCGGCAATATCAAGATGGATTGGTGTTTTGACACGTGCGATCGCCTGCAACAACCAACTCCAACCTTTTTCAGGAGTGATTCTGCCCGCAAATAGAAAATGGGGAACCGCTTCTTGGGGAGGTGGGAAGTATTGACTGGCTTCAGGTGCAGGCAACAGTAGTACATCGAGATGGTCTTCTAGATACCCAGACCGGAGCATCTGCTCTTTGACAAACTGGCTGTTGGCGATCGCTGGGATTTTCGCCAGCGCTTGCATCTCCTGCCAGGTTCGTAGGAACCCAGCATAGAGTTGAGTTGGACGAATGCTACCACAGTGGTCTATCAGATGCCCCTGGAGACAGCCAATCAAGTGGTACGGGCGATCGCAGGGTTGCCCCCAGTTTTTGAGAAAACGACTACCACTTGGACAATAAGGAGTATGAACGTGTATAGTACGGATAACAGCTTGTGACTCCGTCTTAGGTATCTCTAGATGAGTATGCAAATGCAGAATATCAATATTTAGGATTTTGGATAATTTAAACAAACAATTTAAGCTATTAACGACCCAAATATTTTCTTTAACCTCAAGAATGCCTGAATTCTTATCGACATTGGTAGTGTTAGGATTGATATCGATTAAGTAAACAAGTTTTGCGGTTCTTGTCTGGAGTTCTTTAACAGATTGTATATATGTAGCTACTCCCCCTGACATGCTTAAGATACCAACTCCACAGTGTCCTATAAGCATTGTTACTTTCTCTTGGCCTATTTATAGAGTATTCTATATATATATCAGTTTTCTTCTCTTGTGAATATGGAAAGTGAGAATTGTTACTCTTCTGCTAATTCTATTTTAATGGCGCACCTACCTAACTCTACACAACGTGTATTGGATCTTGGCTGTGGAACAGGAGCATTAGGTCGAATAATTAAAGATAGATTTAACTGTCAAGTGGTGGGAGTTACAATATCTGAAGCTGAAGCGTCAATTGCAAGTAAATATCTTGACCTGGTTTTCATTCAAGATCTAAATAACTGTGACTTAAGATCATTAGGAATATTTGATTGTGTGATCTGCAGTCATGTATTAGAACATTTATATTGGCCTGACAACTTACTTACTGACATTCATAAAATTTTGGCATTTGACGGAACGTTGGTAATTGCCTTGCCAAATCCCTTACATTGGCGACAGCGGCTTGAGTTTTTGAAGGGTAATTTTAAGTACAGTGACGGTGGTGTTATGGATCGAACTCATTTCCGTTTCTTTGATTGGGATACATCTTTAGAAATTGTCAAAGGCTCTGATTATCAAGTTATTCAAAGATATGCTGATGGTTATTTCCCGTTACCTGGTATTAGAAACAGATTCAAATTGATATCACATCAATTAGACAAACTAGCTTCTAAAGCCTTACCTGGCTTGTTTGGATGCCAGTTTATTATAGTTGCCCAGCCAAATGCGAACCATTCCTAAAGGCAAATGATGAAACCATTAGCTACAGTTATTATTCCCACCTATAATTATGGCAAATTTATCGGTGATGCGATCGAAAGTGTATTGAATTCTGAATTTTCAAGACAAGAACTTGAAATCATAGTTATTGATGATGGTTCTACAGATGATACTCCAGAAAAAATTCAACCTTACAAGGATCGGATTCAATACATTTATCAAGATAATCATGGTAAGGCTCATGCCACCAAGGTTGGGATTGACTTAGCTGCCGGGGAATACCTCTTTAATCTAGATGCTGACGACATATTTTTACCTAATAAATTAAGGAGAGTAGTCAGTATCTTCGAGTCAAACTCTGATATTGTTCACGTTAGTCATCCTGCTATCTGTTGGCATGTCAACTCTGACAAGAAGGTTGTAGAAGCCATACCAAGAGATGTTAGCAACAGTGTAATTCACGGCCAGAAGTTGTTGCATTTTTTTTACAGAAGTGCAATCTTTTTTGGTGGTGGTTCAACATTCTCAGCTCGTACTGCTGTGTTGAAGCAAATTATGATTCCACGAGAAATCGACATGTATATTGATGAGTATTTAGTTTTGGCAACTCTAGGCAATAAGTATTCATTTTTTATCAATGAACCCTTGTCAATCTGGAGAATTCATGGTTCAAATTTTTCTGAAGCCAAAACCTTCGATAAGTCCAAGATTGACAGAAAGATAGCAAGTATTGAGGCTGTTGTTGAGCATTTATCTCACTTACAACTTGATGATGAAGTTGAGGAATTGTATAGATTTAAGCTTCAAGTTTCAATGTTGGCTTTGAAAGAGCAAATAGGTACGAAGTCCTTAAAAGAAATTTTAGAATTGCTGTGGATGCTTGGTAAGTTGTTACCATTTGTGGGGATGGGAATTTTGCCAATTGCCACTAATTACTTTGTGATTAATAGGCTTTTGCCAGCTTCTTACATTAGACTACTTAAATCTTTTCAAAATCGTTTTCGTGGTTCGTCAACATTTAACCGATGAATTTGCTTTCGCTTCTGTTAAACCTGTTTGGCGGGGAAAATGGTTGATAAGAGCTAGAGAGAAATAGTGCTGTGAGGATAATACTAAAACCCTCAACAAATCTTTAAAGACACACTTCTTCCTCAAGCGCTGATTCGCTCGATCACGAATGGCATTGCCAAACGGTAAAGTATCCAGGCCAGTAATAGTCCCAGGAAGGCGATCGCACTTACAAACCAGAAACCGGCTGGATTAGAAAGGTTCACGCCCGTAGCGAGTTCCCGTGTCGTCACCAAAAGCGGTGTCACTGGATTCCAATCAACTAAAGTGGCAAACCATCCCTGCTTGGGCACCGGATAGATCACGGGCGTCAACAGCAGCCAGGGCGTCATGATTAAAGGCAGCATCCGGGATACATCGTTATACAGTGCGCCTAAAGGCGCGAGAAACAGACCGATGGTTGTTCCTAAGAGAATCAGGTGGATCAGGGCTACTGGAGCCAGGATTACGGTCCAACTAACTGAGATTCTAAACCAGAGAAACAGAACCACAATCAAAATCAGCTTGATGCCAAAGTTGAAACAAACCTCTCCCAGTTTTGCCAGAACCAGAGCCTCACGGGGAAAGTTGATTTTCGCCAGCATTGGTTTTGCTGCATTGACAGCAGTAATTGGACCATTGACCGCTTCCATAAACGTTTGCCACAATGCCATGCTGAACATGACGTAGGCCGGATAGGGAAGGTCAGTATTGCCAATATTTATGACTCCATTATTCCGAGCTAAAGTGAGACCAAAAGCTGTAATTATGGGTGGCAAAAAAGCCCAGAAAATTCCGAGAAACGATTGCCGGTATTGAGCGCTGATATCGCGGACCATCAACCGCCAGGCCAGCTCCCGGGAAGCCAGAAGGTCTCGCCCCATATCCCGCAACAACTGAACTGGATGGCGAATCTGACTCTCTGATGTATAAACAACCCTGGGCAAGGGTTGGGTGGTCCGGTTAATCTCCTTCACTTCCCCCTCCATAACAGGTCTTGCGATCGCTAATCTCCAGCCTTCAGCAGCGATCGTAATATTTGCGATCGGACCGATTGGCATGGCGAAAGGTGAATTCCCCCACTCCTGGATGATTCTCTAAATCAAAGGTGCGCGTTGTCTGCTGCCACAACTGGCGCGGTGCTGGTTTCACCTAATAGGTACTATTACGCTTGTTAACCTGATACCAGGTCTTAGTCTGGCAGGTTGGACACCAGAATTCCTCCAACCACTGCCCTGTCAGTGGAATGGTTTGCTGGGTAGCAATGAGCACCAGTGCAGCTTTGCGAGCAACTCCCCCCTCTCGCAGTTCCGCAACTGTAGTCGCGTACAACGGATATTTTGGACTGACACTGTCCAGATGGCAGCCATGCATGGGGCAATAGATACCCCTGCGCTTGGAACGCTTGCGATTGCGATCGCAGCGCCTGATCTTAGTTAACGCATTAGAGTCACTCATAACGCTCAGGCAGCTAAATTAATCTAGAAAAACTGGGACTGGCCCCTGGAGGAGTGAACCTCGGTTCTGTAGATGTCCTATTGAATTGGATGTAGCCATTTCTTATAGGTTACAGGAAGGTTGGCATTAGTCTACCCCATGCCTAAAGAATTATTATCGAAGACAGGCAAGCGCTTGAAAAGTTTGTCTCTTTAGCTTCTAGAAGGGAAGCCCCGTACTGTACCTGTTTGAAGTGGTGTTGCGATCAAAGACGTAGCGATAGCTGCCCTGGAACTAATGTTCAATAATCCTTCTCCAAAAGTAGTGTTGATTACTGCTCTAGATGCCTATTACTTGAATAATTTTGATCCATGGGAGAACGGCCAAGGAACAAAATTGTCCTCCCCAAGGTTAAGCAAGTCCGAAGCTACAGCGTTTCTCCATTACACGAGGTACGTTG
>CAZGHV010000063.1:0-5570 GCA_964525705.1 uncultured Candidatus Saccharibacteria bacterium
TGGGTGATGGGCCTGCTGCTGGTGCAAGATTTGGAGCATTGTTATTTACTATCGGAGTAATCATTTCACTTGCTGGTGCTAGTGGATCTGTGGTTGCCGCTGGTAATTCCTTTTGGGGCACGTCTGCTACAATTGTAGCAACCTCAGGTGGAGGTGTTGGTTTTGCTTTCGCTTCTGTAATTGATTTTTGAGGTGCGGGGTTACTGGTCGCGGCAGTGGATTTCGCTCTTTGAAATACCTGTGTATCAAGAGAATCGAGGATTTCTTGACGTGTTTGCTCGACATTGTACTCGAATGTTAGCTCTGCTTGGGAATTATCTCCCACATATTGCCTATTTCCAAATACTTTTTTTATGTTTACAGTATTACTCCCACTGCAAAAAACTTTCGTCTGATTTGTTTCTGTGGGGAGTAGTACGAATGAAGCGTTCAAGTCCCGCAAATCTGCAAGTGGATTATGATGCGGACTAATAGTGTGTTCTTTTGCCAGCTGTCTTGCTGTTTCTTTCTGCATCTGTGCGATCGCAATCCGGTCGCTGTTAAGTTGCAAAGAAGACAATATCTCTTGATGGGCTTTTATTTCCAGCAAGCTCAAAGTAGCAAATATGCTTTTTGCTGCCTGTACTGGGTCTGCACCTGCAGCTATTAGTTTGCTCACCGATGCAAAACAAGAGCTATTTGTGTAATGGTTCCGCAAAGAGTCTGTCTTCCAGTAAATACATGCTAAAAGCTCTGTAGCTTCTTGAGATGATATTTCCCAGGCTGCTTCTTCTGCATAGTCCAGTACAACTTCTGCAAACGACTTACTGTTTGGACGCACAAAATTTTCCTGCCCAAACTGTTGGTTTTCCGATCGGATGTCAATATTTACAGTGCTTGCTGCTTGCCAAATTCCTGCAAAATCTCCCAATGCTTGCGTAACTGCGGACTCGGATTTAAGTCCAAAAGATATTGCTTTGTCGTAGTGCGGCGTGCTGGGTGATAAAGCGTATGTTTGATTACTTATCTCTCCTTTCTCTGTGTAGACCAAGAGCCGTATTTTGTCTGCTGTCTCTTCCCATTTCACTTCTCGCACTTTTGCATCCCCACGGTCAATTGATACTACAAAGTGATCCGGATCCAGGCTTTCGATGAAGTTAACACCCTGAGATGAAACCACTTTGGTGATACTTTTGTTAAAGTTGCTGGGTGTGATTAATATATCTGCTGTTTTGCCAGCTTGCTTAGTAATAAGCTTCCCGAGCACTATAGCTGCTCCGAGGCGGTCAATATCAAAGAATACTGGTTTGCAAATTATTATTGTCTTTTGGTTTTGGGTCATAAATTTAGATCTTGGTTGCCTGTTTTGGGCTGTCGTTCTGGTTTGCACTTTCTGCAGCTGGTGCTCGGTTTTCTTTTTGTTTTTCCTCTTTCGCAGAGGATACCTCTGAGCCTGCTTCGGCTACTGACTTATTGCCTGTCGATATCTGGTTTGCAAGATCGAGGTTGCCACCTATTTTTAACAAATCTGTGCAAGTAGAGAATGTGGCTGCATTGCTCTTGGATTTAAAACGATCTGTGATGCTAAATATGGCCGCTAGTAGTAAGGTGGCTTGTTCTGCTTTGATACCTTGTGGTTTGAGTATCTGGTAGATTTGCTCGATCAAATTTGGAAGCGTCCTGTCACCTAAAAGCTCTAATTTCCTGTTTGGGATTGCAAACTCTGTTCCGATACTCATATTTGTAGCCTCGTTTACTGCTCCTGGGTACTCTGCAAAAAGCGATTTGGTTTGCTCAAAGGATTTGATTTGATAATAAAGGATTGAGTCGTATGCAGCACCCTCTTTGGTAATTTGCATGCCTTCAGTACGTAAGTCACCTCCATCTACAGAAATGTGAAAGTTGAGTTTTTGATCTAATTGCTGCCACTGTACGCTTTTCACTGCAGTTTGTCCTTTATCAAAACTGAGAATGTACTTCCGTGGAGATAATTTCTGCACACGCTTCAGATCTGGCAGCTTTGCATGCTTTTGAACCTCTGCAGGTATTTCTTCTAGTGTGTGTAAAGAGACAGCTTGCTTTGCATTCAGGGTAGCCGTGAGAATGGCGGTGAGTCCTAAATACTCTGCCAAAGTCAGTTTCCCGGGGGTAATTACTAATAGCTCACGCCCATCAAATAGTGACATAAGATTTTTGTTAACGGGTAAAGAAAAGAGCAGGGCGGTGACTGCTTGATATTACCAAAAATACGCAATTTTCTCAAATCCTGGTACAATTAGATATGTTGCGCAGACTTATATTTCATGTGGATACTGTGAGTCTATTAGTAGGCTTCAATATATTTCTTTTCACAGTGATGTTGCTTGTGGAGATCTTTTTGCTTCCTGGTGTGGGGCAAGCAAGAGATTTGTTGTTGGATCTGGGTGGAAGTTTAAGCATTATTTCTACCCTGGGGTTGGGCGAATGGTGGCGATTGCTGACTGCAAATTTCTTGCATGCAGACATTCTGCATCTGGGTACAAATATGTTGTCACTCTATTTCGTAGGTAAAGCTGTACAGCAGATCTATAGTCAGAGGTGGACTCTCAGCGGGTATGTGATCACTGGGCTCATAGGCTCACTGCTATTCATTGGCTACAATCTGGCTGCCCTGTATGGTGTAGTTCCGGGGGCTAGTCAAGTGAATGTGGTTACGGTGGGGGCGTCTAGGGCGGTTTTTGGCTTGGTGGGGATTCTTGTAGGAGGTGCTGTTCGTAAAAACAGATACGGTGTTGACTTTCCAGTTCGGCTAGGAAATATATTGCCTCTCGTTTTATATTCTTTGCTGATTGGTTTTGTGCCCGGTCTGCCGATCAATAATCTGGCACATATAGGAGGGTTGATTTCTGGAGTTATAATCGGAATTATCATTCCGCATAAGATAGGAGGGCTTTATAGTAAACTTTGGGAATGGGTAGAAAAAGCCATATGGGTTCTTTGCCTGGGATTACTCGTGATTTGTTACGTTATCATGGCAGGCTCAATTGTTTCACGACTGAGCTAGTAGAGGCTTTGGCTCGTTGGACTCGTTTTAAGGAAAGAAACTAAGTTAGTTTATAAATATTAGCTAATAATTTTATGATACTTTTGTTTATGGGTCCTCCAGGTAGTGGTAAGGATACACAGGCGGAGCTGCTTGCGACTTCGCATGGATTCCATGTAGTCTCAACTGGTGACTTGTTCCGCCGAGAAGTGCAAACTGGATCTGAATTGGGGACGAGGCTGAATGAGGTTATGAGCAGAGGGGAGTTGGTCTCCGATGATTTAGTTTTCTCTATTCTGAGGAAATTCTTGGCTGCAGACTCAAATACAGACTTGATATTCACTGGCACGGTGCGTACTTCTCCACAGATTGAGCTTATGGACAATGTCTTGTCCGAAACTGGGCGCAAGCTAGATTATGTAGTCTCTTTCACGGTTCCAGACATTGAGTTAATTCAAAGGATTTCAGAAAGAAGAGTGTGTCCTGTGGATGGGTCTACTTACCACTTGAGATTTGCGCCACCCAAGCAGGAAGGGCTATGTGATAAATGTGGTGCTCGGCTTGTGCAGAGGGCAGATGCAAAGCCCGAGGCAGTAGAGGCGAGGCTCAAAGATTATCACCTACACACAAAAGATATTCTTAAATCTTATGCAGACAGGGGGATACTAGTGGAAGTTGATGCACGGCCTCCGATACAGGAGGTGGCCAAGGATTTGCAGCAGAAGTTAAAGCTTAATGAGTGAGAACATGAAGGAAGAACTAGAAAGTGCTATTTGTAGAGTGGTTAAAGATGAGCTTTCTGTGGATTTAGCTTCTGGGATGCTGGAGCGTCCTGCTCAAGAGGGTGATGGAGATTGGACATCTACTGTTGCGCTGAAGATGGGTAAAGATGCTTCTCGCAAACCAATTGATCTGGCAGAGGCATTGGTGGCTCGGCTTCAAGAGTTAAATATCTCTGGCCTACAGGAGGTCAGTGCTGCTGGGCCAGGTTTTATTAATTTCAAACTCTCACCAGCATACTTCCAAAGGTCGTTAAAGGAAGCTATGGAGACAGGGGATGCATATGGGGAGACTCCCAGCCTAGCAGGGGAACTGCGTCTTATTGAGCATACTTCCCCAAATCCAAATAAAGCGATGCATTTGGGGCACTTGCGTAATAATGTGACTGGGATGTCAATAGCCAATCTATGGCAATTGTTGGGAGCAAGAGTAATCCGGGACTGCGTGGATAATAACAGGGGAATCGCAATCGCCAAATTAATGTGGGGGTACCTCAAATTTGCACGTAAAACTCAGGGTACAAGTGTAGAGATATCTGCTTGGGTTGCAAATCCAGAGCAGTGGGATACTCCTGAGGAGAGAGGATTAAGACCAGATAAGTTTATTGACCAGCTCTATGTCCAAGCATCAGAGGACTTTAAGAATCCCGATGTGGAAGCGAAGGTAAGGCAATTTGTGCGAGATTGGGAAGCAGAAGATGCAAACACCTGGTTATTATGGCAATTGGTTCTGCGTTATGCACATGCTGGTCAGGAGGCTACTTTGCACAGACTAGGAAACCATTTTGACTATGTTTGGCATGAACATGAGCATTATAAGTTGGGGAAAGATTTTGTGCAGAAGGGCTTGGATGAGAATGTCTTCGTGCGTTCTGAGGGGGCTGTAGTCACCAGATTGGCACAATATGGACTGCCAGATACAGTTGTGGAGAAATCGGATGGTACTGCACTTTATATTACGCAAGATATAGCGTTGACGAAACTGAAACGTGACAAGTTTTCTCCTCAAAGCTTGTTCTGGGTAATTGGACCGGAGCAATCAATGGCTATGAAACAAATGTTTGCAGTATGTGAGCAGCTGGGGATAGGCAAAATGTCGGACTATCATCATATTGCTTATGGGTACGTGAGTGTAAAGGGCCAGGGCAAAATGAGTTCTCGGGCTGGAAACGTAGTTTACATAGATGACCTTTTGGATCTTGTGCGGACAACTATATTGTCAAAGATTGCACATCCAGAGCTATCTCCTACAGAGAAGGATATAGTTGCGGAGACTTTGGCGGTGGGAGCTGTAAAGTATGCACTGCTCAAGGTCGGGAGAACAACCGATGTGGCGTTTGATGTTGATGCTGCTGCATCTTTGGAGGGTAACTCGGGCCCATATATTGTCTATACCTATGCGCGTATCATGTCCATAATGCGTCAAGCAGAAACCTGGGAAAAGGGGACTACCCTGCATTTGCTTCAAGATGAAAAAGAGCTTAGGGTTCTGCGTATGCTAGATCGTTTCCCAGAGGTTGTTGATGCGGCCGGTCTGACTCAGTCCCCCAATTTAATTTGTAATTACTTGCTAGATACGGCTCAAGCATATAATAACTTCTACAATGCGCTACCTGTGCTGCATGCAGATAGTGAAGAAGTGCGTGCATCACGATTGGACATGAGCAGCACGGTTGCTGGTGTATTGAAAAAGGGTTTAAATTCCCTAGGAATTGAAACTGTGGAGAAGATGTAATACAATCTGGTGAGAAATAATTTATTAATTTAAACGTAATGTCTGAAGCATATTC
>CAZGHV010000064.1:0-5554 GCA_964525705.1 uncultured Candidatus Saccharibacteria bacterium
TTTACTGCTGTAATTGAAATCAGAAAGTCAAAGCTACCAGACCCCAAAGAGCTCGGGAATGCTGGAAGCTTCTTTAAGAACCCAATAGTTACTTCTTCAGCACTAAGCGCATTGCTATCGACATATCCAGAACTCCCCAATTATCCTACACATGTGCCTGGTGAAGCTAAGCTCTCAGCAGCTTGGCTAATAGACAAAGCAGGTTGGAAGGGAAGGAAGCAGGGAAATGTAGGTGTTCATGTTAACCACGCACTGGTAATAGTAAATTATGGCGGCGCTACTGGCACTGAGATATGGGACTTGGCAAATGAAATCATTGATGACATCAGAAAGAAGTTTGGAGTAACATTGGAACCAGAAGTTAACATCCTATGAAAATATACTTTTCCGGTATCGGTGGATCTGGAGCCTACTATCTAGCAAAATACTTCCTAGCAAAAGGCGACGCTGTATTTGGCAGCGATTTATATGATGGGCAAAGAATTCAAGACTTGAAAACCCTGGGTGCGGTGATAAACGCGGGAGAACCAGATCTCAATTTTATACCCATTGTCGATGCATATATCTACTCCCCTGCTCTACCAGAAGCACACCCAGAGAGAGAGTTTTTCCGGCATAAAAAGATTGTGTGCTGGGATGTGGGAGAGATCACAATGGACTTAATAAACAAATACTTGGAGGGACAAATGTCCCAAGTCGAAACCGCAGCTATAAAGCAGTCACACCTCATCCCGTTAACAGATATTGACTGGAATAAAAAACACTATACTGCAGTCACAGGGACAGATGGTAAAACCACGACCGTGTCAATGATATGTTATTTGCTCAAACAGGAAGGAAAAAGCGTGGCAGCCTTAACGACTGTGGGCTTCAAAGTAAATGATGCTCTGGTTGAGACTGGGTTACATACTACCTCACCCAGCGCCCAAGATTTATTCAAACTACTGCAGATGCCCGAGCTAGAATCTGTTGATCACATCATACTGGAGGTAACTTCGCATGCACTAAGTATGGGACGAGTCGCAGGAGCAAAATTTGATACAGCTGTGATCACAAATATTACCAGTGATCATCTGGACTACCACTTGACCCATGAAAACTACTTTAACGCCAAAGCAAGCTTACTAACTAAGCATTTAAAGACAGGTGGGAAAGCAGTTCTTAACGATGAAGACAAATCTTTTCCAGCGCTAAAATCTGTCTGTGTACAATATGGTGTTCCTTTCTTAACCACAAGTAATTTTGAAGGTGAAATAACCCTCCCAGAGTTTATGAATACTCCGTATAACCGGATAAATGCCAAACTGTCTGGAATGGCAATAGGGGTTACAAACGTTGATCTTTCAAGCTTCGTGGGAGTTAAAGGCAGGATGGAGATTATACAGACCTCCCCTTTTGAAGTTATTGTGGATTTTGCACATACCGAGGATGCTTTAAGCAAGGTTCTCAAATTCCTACGTGAGAAACTGGACCATACGCAAAGAGGTGGCAAGCTCAGAGTGGTATTTGGATGTGCTGGCATGCGGGACAAGCAGAAACGCCCTGGTATGGGAAAAGCTGCTGCAAGCTTTGCTGACGAAATATATATCTGCCCAGAGGATCCACGTACAGAGAAGCTTCAAGATATAAATAGGATGATCCTGTCTGGGATGGGGATTACACTCTCAGAGGATTTTGACGGACAAGTATATATAGAAATGATGACAAATCAGAAGAAACCTGTGAGAGTGTTTCAAACTGGAATGATTGATGACCGGAAGAAAGCGATAGAATCTGCCTTAACACATGCTGGTGCAGGCGATATAGTTGTAGTCTGCGGTAAAGGCCATGAGCAAAGCATGTGCTTTGGTACCGAAGAGCAGGAATGGAGCGATCAAGAAGAGATCAGAAAATTGCTGCAGAAATAATCCTCCATCAATATCGTGCCTTCATTGGGTAGAAGCTTGCAAAGTAATTTCTTGACACTCTATGATAACTAGCTATACTGTGCCGGGACAATGGAAGTAAAAACCAAAGGGCTTACAAAAAATTTCGGTAGCAGAACAGTTGTGGCCGATTTGAATATAGAGATCAAGCCAGGTCAGATTCTTGGGCTGCTGGGACCAAACGGTGCAGGTAAATCTACCACCATCAAGATGCTCACTGGTCAACTAACCCCAACCTCGGGCACCATCATTTTGGATGGCGAAGAATACAGTTCCATCCCACTGAAGTTAAGAGGAAGTATCGGTGTAATGCCGCAAGAAATAATTGTATGGGAAAACCTCACAATCAAAGAAAATCTTCATTTCACCGCCACCTTGCAGAACATGCCGCACAGTTTGGCAGAAAAGCGTGTAGCAGATCTAGTGACCGGGCTGAAGCTTGAAAGGGAATTAAATACTTTGACCAAGAATTTGTCCGGCGGTTATAGACGCAGAGTAAACTTAGCGATTTCACTTATTCATGATCCATCGCTCATATTTCTGGACGAGCCTTCTCCAGGAGTAGATGCCCAAACCAGACGTTTTTTATGGGACTTCATCAAGCAACTCCGCAACGAAAACCACGCCATAGTACTTACTGATCATTATCTAGAAGAAGCTGAGAAGCTTTCCGACTATGTTGTGATCATTGATGAAGGCAAAGTAATCGCAGAAGGAACAGTAGCCCAGCTAAAAGCTGAACATGGAGATGGAACCGTAATTAAAATCAAAGTAGAGGCGGATGTCCCAGAAGGCTCCATCAAAAATGCCTTATCCAAACTGCCATTTCGTCAAGAAGAGATCACAAATAGTGACCACACTATCAGCATAATTACAACCGAAGGAGTGAAATCACTACAGAAAGTAACAGACATTCTTGCACAGGAAAAGGTGCGCATAGAAAACATTTCGCTGAGCGAACCAAGCCTGGAGAATGTCTTTTTGTTATTAACTGGTAAAGAGATCCGGGAATGAGCAAAGTGCTAGCCATAACAACCAAAAATCTTAAGGAGGCTATTCGCAATTGGAAAAGTGTGGCCATTGTATTCATCCTCCCACTTGTTTTCATGGGGATTTTTGCTTTGGCCTTTGGGGATGCTTTCCAGAATGTTTATTCGCTGGGCGTAATCAAGTCCGATGCTCCACTTTATCCTGCAGTACGTAGCGTACTGAATAGTATTACTCAGCAAAATTCAACTGCGCCGTTAATCACCGTGAGTGAGTTTGGGGAAGAAGCTGAAGCTGCGACCGCCCTAGCCGATGGGAAGGTTACCGGCTATCTGAAGATCAACGATGCTCTCACAGACTTCAACCTAATACTCTCGGGTAAAGATCAGAACTCTCCAGCCCTGGCTGCAATTGTAAAAGAGGTGGTTGACGGTTTCACTCAACGAGAGCCAAGTCTACTAAGCGTAGAAATAGAAGAAGTCTCAGCTAGCGAAGAGCTATCTGGGTTCCAATTTCTGGCACCAGGCCTGATAATCTATGGCATTATAATCATGATTACTCAAGTTGCACTGGAATTCTCAAGAATCAAAGAAAAGGGCCAAGTTTTCAGGTACTTCACCTCCAAAACCAAGTCTTGGCAAATAATTCTGGGTTATTTTTTGCACTATATCGTGATCGGAGTAATTCAAGTAGTGATTCTGATAACCAGTGCCATGTCCTTTGGGATGAACATGGAAGGAAATCCCCTAGATGTTTTCTTGTTGGCGATCCCTACAGTATTCTTTACGATCGGCATCGGATTAATTATTGGCTCATTGATTGACAGACCTGACCCAGCATCAAACGTGGCCACCATTATTGGCATAGTCCTCGGGTTCTTGTCTGGAGCCTTTATTTGGACTACTCGTGTAGTGTGGTTGCCTACTACGCAAGCTGCAGAAGGGATAATCCAAATTGTACAATACGGTAAAGGGATTGCAGACGTGACCGACAATTTTTTTGCAGTGATTTTGGGCAGCATACTAGTGCTTGCTATGGGAACTATTGCCTTTCAGTACAAACAGCTGCGTGGGGTAGATAGACCAATCGGCTAGAGCATAATTGATAAGCTTCCACAAGAAGAATGGCAGCGTGCTAGTACTCTTAATTCCGATCAGATAGCAGAACTCGAGAGCAAAATTAGTGATGAGATACCCGACGACGGACAAGAGCAGAAAGACATACTTGATTCTATCTGGGATAGTTATATCGAACCTTACTTAACTAACGGAATATTTGATACAAATAGCCCTGCGATCTTTATAATTCATAGAGTCGTCCCACTGTTCCTTGCTGAACTAGTGCAACTTAAACTTGGAGATATTTTGGCAGACCTACCTGAAGGTGGAAATTATTCGTTCTTTCGCGATGCCATTTTGAGCGCAGTATTTACATCGGTGCTCCAATTATGGGAAAAGAACGAGGAAGACAAAGGACTGTCAGAAATGATTTTTAACTGGATTAATGTGCAGCTCACAAATTTGGGCATTAAATTTGCTGATAATAAAGGTGTAATTTCTCATTGGAAAAATATTTTATGAACGAAATAAAATAATTACACCAGAATCAGAGCACCCTCAAGTGAGTATGTACTCTGATATGTTAGTAGGTATTGAGATGGATAGACCTGTAGACGCAATATTCGTAAATTCTCCATTAAAAGACTATGATGTTTCACCTAGGTATAATGATTTCACACTCCCTGTACTAGGACTTGGCTATATTGCTACATATGCAAAAAGTCAAGGATTTAATGTTGCAGTACTTGATGCAGAAAGTCTAGGGCTAGGCATCAAAGAGATTGCTTCGGTAATAAATTCAGCTAACCCAAGATGGGTGGGTCTGAATTTACTTGCACCAACTTATAGACATAGTGTGCATATATTGCAGCAGATTAATCCCGAGATTAGTGTTATGTTAGGCGGGCATCAAGCAAAGGCTATGCCAACTGAAATAATACAGGATGGTCAGATTTCACGTATAGACTCAATGATACTTGGAGAGGGGGAATACAGAGCATCAGCAATTTTAGGAGATGCTAGTAGAAGAGATGGGATGCTTGAAATATACTGGAGAGGCAAATCAGGTGAAACACAACGAAGTCATCTATTTTTTTAGTCTATGTCTAAATATTGGTTAGCACCAGATGTAAACACACTTCCTTTTGTTAATAGGGTATTTCTACCACAAGATCCATTTACAACTCCAACAGGTGCTAAGAAAGCTAATCTTGTGGGTTCGAGGGGATGCCCATATGATTGTTCTTTTTGTGGGGCTGCTATAAGTGCTAATCCAGATATAACTATAAGAACAAGAGACCCTCAAAACATACTCGATGAAATGAATTATCTATATGAAACGTATGGCGTAACTGTGTCAAGACCCCAATTCTTTGGACAGTGTTTCTGAACTCTGAAGTAGCTGCTCTCGGTACTTAGCTGGCGGCATCTTAAGCCTAGAATGTATCCTGTAATTGTTGTAGTAGTGGATGGTTTGATGTATCCCTTCAATTAGCTCCCCTATAGTCCTAAAACGCTCAAATTCCAACCCATGGCAAGTATCAGGTAAATTGGACACAGACTCTAAGAGTTGAATGAAATAAA
>CAZGHV010000065.1:0-5545 GCA_964525705.1 uncultured Candidatus Saccharibacteria bacterium
ATGCAAAATCATCATTGATATTAACCTTATCAATGACGGATCTCTTATTTTTTTTATTTCTGATGAAGGACTGAGCTAGTTTGTGAGTGAGAATAGATGATAATAACTGTTTGAAAAACAAATCACTTTGCTCAGCGTTGGCAAGTAACATCCTGAGCATATATGTAAGATGTAGCTCCCCCGGAAGTCTTTCAAGTAGCGTTTCATCATGAGCCATAAATGTTTGTTCAGGAAGCGCAATTACCGTGATATTGTTTTTTGGATTCAGTGGCAGTTCTGACAGATAGTTGATAATATACCCTAGCTGTGATTTCATATCTTCAGCAATTCTCTGCACTTCAGTTGTGAAGGTATTTAAACTGCGATTTGGATCGGTGGTAAAGCTAACTGCCAAATTGATTATTTCTCTAATAGCGTTATCCTCTACAGATGTGGGATTAAGTCCCGGTAAGAGAAAAAAATTTGCTTTCTTAGGAGAGACAGCAGCGGTCATAATGTCATAAACAGCGTAAGTTTGTGTAGCTTGGTCAGTTGTTAAACCGGCAGGCATAGGCAATATTACATTACCCCTATGTGGTAGATCATAGGTTTTCTCTTCTCCAACTATACTAGCGTTCACTTCTGTATCGAAAAACCAAGCTGGTATTTTAACGACTTCACAGGTGCCTGGCATGAAATGTTCGGACATGATCATCAAATCTTCATCCGTGTTTCTTCTGGGGCTGTCCTGTAACTCATTCCATTTCATAGCAAGGGCATATGCAGTAGGAAAGTCAATCTCCAAAAGCTGAAGTAAGTTGCAGTATGTGGCTGCTTCCCTTGTCATTCTAGGGAAGGCTGGAAAGCAAATATTGAGTACAGAAATCTCTGGATGTTCTGAGGTTAAAGCTTGCAATCGAATAGCCAGAAGAGAGCTAGAGGCTGATTAGCAATGACAATGACCTGCGGAGCTCTACCAGGCTGCATCATTCCAAAGAGGGCGTTATTCGCGCTGAGCATAATATACGCATTATATTGCAACTTGCAACTGCTTGCAATTTTTTAGAGATCAATGCGTAATGCAAAGTGATTTGTTGCGGGTGTGCTTTGTTTGCGCATATAATTTGGTGAGCCTAAAACTTAGAGAATGTAGGATGGTTTCCCGTCGGGCACTGTAGTATAATGTATTATCTATTCGTTAACCTTCAGAATATGCATACATTGCCACCTCTCCCGTATGACCTCAAAGCTCTTGAGCCACACATTGATGCCATGACTCTTGATATTCATTATCATAAGCATCATGCTAAATATGTTGAAAATTTAAACACAGCACTTGGTGAGTATCCTGAGCTGCAAGCAAAATCGCTTGACGAGTTAATCTTGAGCCAAAAAGAGCTGCCAGAGAATATTAGAACCATTGTACGTAATAACGCCGGAGGAGTGTGGAATCATAATTTCTTCTGGCAAATAATGTCTCCGCAATTTGATCAACAGCCAGCAGATAATTTGCTAGAAGCTATCACAAATACTTTTGGGGATCATGCCGCTTTCCAGAATAGGTTCTCTGAGCAAGCCACAAAGCTGTTTGGCTCTGGGTGGACATGGCTGTTGCTCAATCCCCAGGGTGAGCTGGAAATTATCACTACACAAAATCAAGATACTCCAATTACTGGAGGTCATCATCCTATTTTGGGGATAGATGTTTGGGAGCACGCTTACTACTTAAAGTATCAAAACCGCAGAGCTGATTACATTACGGCTTGGTGGCACGTGGTTAATTGGGCACATGTAGCGGAATTATATCTGGAAGCAAAAAAGAACAATTAGTTATTAGAAAAAACATGGTGAATAATTCAACCTCAGCAGGCAGCAAGAAGTTTGTTCTATTCTTGCCTGGATATTCTGGCGAACATAACCGCCCAGAGATGCAAACTATTGCGGCAGAGTTGCAGCATACTGGATTGAACGTTTATCAGACACAATGGCCACACTGGGAAGCTCTGGAGATGAAGTTTGATCTTGCAGCAGAAGTAGAGAAGGCAGCTTTGAAATGGGAAGAAGAAACTGCAGAAGTGAAGTTCTTGATCGGCAAATCTATCGGCACGATAGTTGCTGCAAATTTATTAAAATCGCACATAGATATCAATCCGATGCGAATAGTGCTCATGGGAATCCCAATGAGCAGTGCCAAACAGGAAGATAAAGATGCCATGCACGAAGTGGCAGAACGTTTTGGTAACAAGCTGGTAGTTGTTCAAAACGAGCATGATCCCTTTGGAAGTAGTGAAGAGGTGACTAAATTATTTGGTCACACTGACGTGGTGATAGATATCCAAAAAGACGTTTCCACTCACGCCTATGTATATCCTGAGGTTGTGGTGGAAGCGTTTAATCTAGGTAGTTAGTAACCCGGATAATTTTTAGTAGATAATTCGAATGGGTTTATCTGTGATCAAGTTTATGAGCCAGATTACCAAAGAAGCTCAAGCAGCTTCTTGTGCTTTGAGATAGTGGTTAATAGTATATTTTAAATCTATATCGAGGTCATCTTTTCCTATTAACCACTTGAGATAACCAGGATCCGTGGCTGCTACTTCACTCCATGTTTTGCCTCTGTACTTGCCGAAACGTACCTGGCGGATGAGCAGCGGTTGCGAGGAGATCTTTTCCATGTGTTCCAATATTTGGTTATCTGATGGCACTTCTGGACTCAGACTTTCTTTTACTTTTTCCCACAAAAAGAAGAATAGCTTTTCCAATACTATTATATCCCCTGCTGCATCATGGGCTAGCACTCCAGCCTCATTGAGCTCGAGAGCGTAACGCAGATATTGTAAACTGCGACTGTAGAGTATTTCTCCTCTGGAATCAAATTCCAAGAAATTGTTTGCCAGTTTGTATGTACAAATGTAATTTTGCACTTTTATCCCCTCTGTTTTCAGAATCCCAATATCATAGGGGGCATTGTGTGCAACGATAGTGTGTGTCTCTAGCAACTTCTGCAACTTTGTATATGCCTTGCTGCCTGAGAACGTGGGTTTGTCTGCAATATCTGTTTCGGTGATGTGATGTACAGCCATTGCCCCAAAGGAAATGCTTGTGGGGGGCTTAAAAAGCTCATTAACGACTTCTCCTGCTGGGTGAGTTTTGTATGCTAGCTGAATTAGCCTGTCTTCTCCAGCATATTGTCCGGTTGTCTCTGTGTCTAGAAATACTAATTTTGACTGCATAGCTGAAACTATAGCCTATAACAAGTAGAGCTGCAAACAGAGCTTTACACAACAGAGATAACTATGGGATCAACTCGGCCTTGTGAGCAAGTGAGCTTATACTCTCCGACCCTGGGCTCTCCTAGATCTATGCTGTTTATACCTGGTTTTAAAGCCACAAAATCATCAATTAATCCACTGGCAGCTACAAACACGCCACAGCCTTCCGCACCTTGATTATCGACGTTTAATTGAGACGGTATACCTGCATGTATTTTGGTGGATGATGTAGGAATGTATGAATGGGCGTCTGCGGTAATTGATATTACCTGCTTCCCGCTGACAACAGGGGCAAATCCAGGCTGTTGGCTATTTATCGAGCCTGGTAGCAAGTCGCTTAGGCTAGGTAGGCCAAGTACGTTCAACTGCCCATTAAGTGATTGTAGCGCAAAGAATATAACTATTACTCCCGCAACAGCGTTAAAGTTGTTTACAAAATGTGGTCTAGATCCAAAAAATTTGCCGGTAGCTGTAATTATTAATAGCAGTGGTAGCGTTCCAAGGACAAATGCCAGCATGATTAAACTTCCCTGAATGAAAGAACCACTAGTTAAAGCAGAGGTTTGTGCTGATAATGTGAATCCACAGGGGAGAAAAAAAGTCCCAGCCCCGATCAATAACGAACCCCATTGCGAAGTATTTTCGGATGAATTATTAACCTTCTTGCTCAGTTTTTTTGGGGGGGCCAGCCTGATTCTCATTGCCCATGGTATTTGTAGCATTTGTAGTCCTAGTATCAACATAATCCCTACAGCTATCAGGGAGATGATGCTGAAAAGAAAACTGCTTTGCGCCCAAATCCCTCCTCCCACTATTCCTAGAATCCCTCCGAGGATAGCAAACGCAAACAGCCGCCCCCCGTGGAAGAGTATCTGTGGTTTCCAGGAATTTTGTTTTTGCCACTGGGTTTGTAGCGCAAGTAGCAGACCTCCCACTATGGCTGCACAACCGGATATCCCGGCCACCAATCCCAGAATGAAGAATGTGCCGAGTGATGAGCTATTGCTGACATCAAGCAGACCGGCTAGTGCCGTATTTTGCAGAAGTAATATTAGTGTCAGGGCGATAATGGCAATTATCAGAACTCGCAAACTGTTTCTCAGCTTAATAGTATTTACTTCTAATTGCCCTGCTTTATTTACTTGAACTAGTGGTGGCGAGGGCCTATCCTCAAATTTGTAGCCTAGAGAAGCAAATTGAGAATTGAGCTGGGCGAGATCTGGCTTATCTCCTATATATTCGACCTCAACTCTTTGTTCTCCCGTAGATGCTCTGGCAACCGTTACCCCGTGTTTTTCTTGTAGGGTAGTCTCAATTAATGCCTCACAAGCGGTGCAATGCATTCCCTCCACATACAATGTACAGTGTTTTTTCTTCTTTGCAGATGGCATCTCACTATGCTAGCCTTGAGTGACCAGTAGTGTCAACTCGGTATCCTACAAATCTGCTTCTGTGAGAAATCTATTTGATTTAATATATGATTTGGAATAAAACCGGTTTGTGGATAAGCAATTGCTTTCTATAACCAGCAGAGAAAAACCATTTGGGGTAAAATATAAGTAATAGAATTCTTCGGAATATGAAAAATGATTTCAAGCCCTACTTGGTAAACGTCAAAGATAGAATGCAGCAGAATTATAGCTATTGGAGGACTGTTCCTATGGGAGAAAGCTTTGATGGGCGGTTTCAACCAGAGCTTACACCAAAGCAGATGCTGGAGCTTGGTGTGTTTGGTGGTAAGTACATGACAGATTGTCGCAATGAATTCCCTGTCGATTGGTATGTGAATGCAAAGCTGTGTCCAGAATATCATGACCCAAATCTTAATTTATTCAAAGTAAATGCTAGCCAATCGCTGGCTATGTGGAGAGAGAAAGGCTGGATTTATGATGATGACCCTAGAGGTTGGTTTCAATGGTATTGCCGCTATTATATGGGCAGGCGAATGAAGAACGAAGATGAAAGACAGATCCGCAGATGGCTAGCCATGCGTAGACATTTATCTCAGCTGCGTAAACATTGCAGTGGAAAGGGATTTGATTGCAGGCGCAAGCAGCGTCAAGCGTTACTTCATTGGGGATATGATAGTAGGTTGGTATAAGTGCAATTTGTTTAAGCTGGCACTCAGTAGCACTTATTGTATAATTATTTGTGCGGTATCCAGAATTTCGAGTTAGTTACAATGTGATACTATTTAACTTCATTGATAGTCTCAGTAAGTGGGACTATTTTGTTGGGGTGTCAAGTACCAGAATTTTGGGACAGGCTTTCTAAGAAGTTTTGTTTAAATTGTA
>CAZGHV010000066.1:0-5491 GCA_964525705.1 uncultured Candidatus Saccharibacteria bacterium
GCATCTACTAGAGGTTTAAGCTCTTTACGGATTTGGGAAACCCTTTCTTCTAGCTGAGCTAGAGGCATCCCTGCAACCTTCTGCTCCCAATCTTTTATTTGCAGCAATATCGGTTTTGCTTTATTGATCTGCTTCTGATTATTATCTAGGATGTTTTTAAGAAATTTCATATTTCGAATTTGAAAATGCGCAACACAAGTATAACACCTAGAAATAAAATAGTTGCAGGTGCACGCACGGTCATTGCTATTATTTTTGCAGTCACGTTTTCTGTGACCATACTAACTATTATACGTCCGTATTTTTCTCGCTGGATTCAACCTTCTTCAACAGAGGTTAACCAGCACCAGCTCTATCAAATATTGGGCTTTGTTTCGTTTCCATTTTCTGACCGGCTTCCAGCAGAGATCCTTTCACCAACAGAAGCGCTTCACCTTCATGAAGTACGGAGTCTGTTTATAATCAATTATTTCTTACTGATAATAAGTATCTCTCTGTTGTTGTTCATGCGCAATAGAAAATCTTTGAGTTATGCACCAGCAGGTGCTTGGAAGTATATAGGCATCGCCTGTATCCTAATTGCACTTCTAGTCCTGAGCTGGTGGTCAGAAGCTTTTAACTTTTTCCATAAAGTCCTATTTCCATACAACAATTATTGGCAACTTGACCCTCAAAGCTCCCAGCTGTTGAGACTGTTCCCTGGAGAAATGTTCTACGAAGCATTCATCATACTGACTGTTATGACCATCGGCATCTCAATTGCACTCAAGCGAGCCAAATTCGTGTAAAATGGTCATGATGAGCGCACGCATCAAAATACTTATTACCGGAGGACACCTCACACCTGCATTGGCAGTGATGTCCGAGATGCAATCTCGTGGTTACAAAGATTTTATTTGGGTGGGGCATAAATATAACCAGTGGGGTAGTAGATCAACATCACCAGAATTCCAGATCGTGCATGAGCTGGGGTTACAGTTCATAGATCTCAAGGCAGGAAAGCTCACTCGCAACTGGGGTGAAGGAGGCTGGAGGGCGGGGATTGTAAATTTGATCAAAATACCTTTTGGATTTTTGCACTCCGCTTGGATCATTATGCGGCATCAGCCAGATGTTGTTATCTCCTTTGGAGGCTACTTAGCTTTGCCGATAGCCATCATTGCCAAATTGATGGGGAAGTTGGTCATTACACATGAGCAAACAGCAGTAACTGGGCTCACAAATCGTATCATCCCTCGGTTTGCAGATAAAGTACTCATTTCTTGGCAGAGCTCTGCTCAATATTATCCGCCTGCAAAAACTATATTTACCGGGAACCCTTTGCGCCCAGAAATCTTTGCAGTAAAAAGCCACAATTTCAATTTTACAAACGATTTGCCAACAATTTACATAACTGGAGGCAATCAAGGCTCGCATAAGCTAAATGTGGCCATATTTGATTGCTTAGCAGATCTGCTGCCGGTGTGCAATGTTATTCATCAAACAGGTAACTCTACTGCTACAGGTGATAATCTACGCAGCAAGGAAATTCTGTCAAAATTGTCCCCAGAACTTAAAGAACATTATTGGCCAGCAGATTTTGTCCCATCTGCCCATATTGGAGAAGCATTTGCTTTGAGCTCACTTGTGATAGCTAGATCTGGAGCCAATACCACCTCTGAGATATTGGCGCTGGCAAAACCTGCGATATTAGTTCCCATCCCCTGGGTAACACATAATGAGCAACAATTGAATGCCGAGATCGCTGCCCAAACAGGGATTGCGACAATATTACCCGAAGCAGAATTGACAGCTGAGAGTTTATATCGTGAAATTAACAGCTGGCTAAAAGCACTTGCTCAACAAAAAACGCCTACAGGGAAGGATTTACGTGCAGCTCAAGTAGATGCACGTAACCAAATAGACCCATATGCAGCGCAAAAAATTGTTCAGGTGATTGAGAGCCTAATAGAGGAACACAAAAAATGAGCTTTGCATACTTATTGTCACGCTTCACCATTTACCTCCTGTGTATCTCTACACTCACGCTAGATTTATGGCTAATCTCGGAATACAGCCAGACCCCTGGTTTAACTACATTGCAGACAGGTGTATCCATAGCCGATGTGGAACTTCACCCACTGGGCACAGCCAATTTGGAGGCAGAACTGCAATTACAACAAAAAGCCAACCGTGATGCTGCAGTTTTGCGAGTACGTAACTTTCTTTTTGCATATGGTTCCAATATGGAGCCCTACGCCGAAATACTTGTAGACCAATCAATAGCTTGCGGTGGAGACTATCGAATTTTAATCGGCATCGCAGGCTCTGAATCTGGTCTAGGAAGATCAAATTACAAGCTCTACAATCCATTTGGCTACCTGGATGGTGTACAGTATGGTAGTTACGAAGAAGCACTCACTATATTGTCCTGCAAAATATCGACACAACACATCTCCAAATGTGGCACAGATATCTATTGCTTGGCCAAACGTTATAGTGGCCCAGACACAGATATTAATTTGTTTGTGAGCAAAGTTACTTGGTTTGCAAACCAGGTATAATGTGCTACTTATCTAGTTGATGAACGCACAGAAGATAAATTGACAGATAATTGAAAGCCAGTTATGCTTCAATAAGTTAGTTAGCCAACGCAATGAATTACCCAGTATTCGACACGCAAGATGGCGAGAGTTTCCTCAAGGCAATTACCAAGTTACGCGACTCTGAAGAAGTAGCAGAATTTTTGAGTGACATGTTTACACCTGCCGAAGCCCGGGCTTTTGTATCTCGCTGGAAAGCAGCCAGAATGCTTTATGAAGGGACACCATACACAGAGATCCAGCGCAGTACAGGGCTCAGCTCCGCTACAGTTGCCAGAGTAAGTCAATCACTGCAATTTGGGACTGGTGGCTACATTAAAGCTCTGAGTAGGTTATTCCGCAAATTTGGAGCTACTGCAAAATCGGCAACTCAATAGCATGGTGTTTGATCTCTCCGAAATCCACACCATAAAAGATCTAGAGCAAGAGTTTAAAGAGTTACATCCGACGTGGGATTGGCAAAAAATTTCAGCAGCTTTTCACTATGCGGAAGATATACACACAGGAGAAACTCGCAAAAATGGTGATCCTCGTATTTGGCACTTACTCACAACCTCTGCCTACTTGGCTCGCATCGGACTAGATGACACGAGCGTTATTTGTGGATTACTGCATGAGATATTGGACATTGCGCCACAAAATCTACCAGAACTAGAAAAAAAGTTTGGAGCTGAGGTAGGCTTCATTGTAGACGGCCTCACTGCATTAAAGCAACAAGCGATTAAGTTTGATACCCACAATGAAAACCCCGACAGCTTCCGACGACTGATTATGAATTCCGCAGACGACATCCGGGTTCTAATTGTAAGGCTGGCAAACAAGTTACATAATATTCAATCCTTAAGCTGTCTACCTATCGAGAGACAGATAAGCCAGGCAAACAAAACGCTTTTGGTTTATGCTCCAATGTGCGAATTTCTAGGACTAGGTGCATTTCAAACCCCACTAGAGAACTTTGCCTTTACAGCTCTACATCCTACTGAGGCAAAATTGATTATGGAATATATCTCGTCACAATCAGCAAGCTTTGTGACCTCAGTAACTCAGCTCCAGGCAGAATTGGAGTCAGACTTTGCGAAATATGGGATCACAAATCTGGACATATCATACCGCACCAAATCTGTGTACAGCTCTTTCCGCAAAGCAAAACGTAAGTATGTACCTCCAGGAGAGGAGCTCGGGCTTGCACATTTACAGCAAGTAAAAGACTTGCACGGCATGCGCATCATTTGCGATAGGGTAGAGCAGTGCTACTTAATTCTAGGCTTAATCCATGCCAAATGGCCATATCTGGAGTCCGAGTTTGATGACTACATAGTGCACCCAAAGGTAAGTGGCTATCGTTCTATTCATACCGTAATTGATTATGCTGGGCGCACTATGGAAATTCAGATTCGCACACGCGAAATGCATGAGTACAATGAATTTGGTCCAGCAAGCCATATCTCATATAAGCTAGGGAATCCAACAAAGGAAATTTCCACTCTTACAAAAGATCTCAATGCTTGGCGTGGAGAAGGTGACGAAAACAAATTCCGAGTAAAATCTTTTGCCGAGAGTATCTTTGTGTTTACGCCCAAAGGGAAAATCATCAAGCTAGACAAGGGTGCAAGCCCGCTTGATTTTGCGTACCAAATTCACACACAACTCCTTTCCAAACTTCGCGGCGCGAAAGTAAATGGCAAGTTAGTAGCTATGGGATACCAGCTGCAAACTGGAGATGTGGTAGAGATAGTAGAAGGGAAGGTCTACAATATAAATCGAGACTGGCTGAAATATGCCCAGATGGCACCTACTCGCAGTTTTATTCGTAAAGAGATACGTCGCTTCGTGGATAAACATTAAACTATCAGAAAATGTACGAACCAATCCACCAGCCTATTCAAGTTACAGCCAAGTTTGGAGAAAATGGGGTAGAGATCATTGATTTTTATTGGCAAAACAAAAAATATGACGTATCTGAGATCACACTTACCCTCAAAGCACGTCATGGACGAGAAGCAGTTTGGATTTTTCATGTAACCACACATAATGCGGCCTTCAAACTAAGATTCAATACCGATTCCTTAAAATGGTGGCTTGAAGAACTCACTTGGGACATAGAGAAAGATATCATCCAGGTATAATTATCTATGCGCACCATTTTGCATCTAGACCTAAACGCTTTTTTTGCCTCTGTAGAACAGTTAGCAAATCCGTTTATTCGTGGGCTACCTGTAGGAGTAGCGGGTGGTGGCAAAGAATATAGAGGCGCAGCAATCCTGGCCGCATCCTATCCAGCAAAACGCTGCGGTGTAAAAGGCATCATGCGGGTATGGGAAGCTCTGCAAGTTTGCCCAGATATAATTATTGTCCCCTTTGATCCACTGAAGTACTACAGCGTCAACAAGAGTGTGATGGCTATCCTGCGAGAATACACCCCGCAGATGGAAATATACAGTATAGACGAAGCATTTCTTGATATTACAGATGTATTGCATATTTATAACAAGTCCCCAGAAGAGCTGGCACAGGAGATGAAAGACCGTATCTGCACAGAAGTGGGCAGCACACTTACTAGCTCGGTAGGCATTGGTCCCAATAAGCTCCTAGCCAAAGTTGCTTCTGACTGGAAAAAGCCAGATGGCCTCACCGTCATTAATTGGGAAGATAGGCTCACTTTTCTGGATCAATTACCTCTAAATGATATCTGGGGTATCGGTTATCATGCTGCCCCCAAATTGAAGGAACTAGGGATTCAAAATACTCAGGATTTGCGGCGCCTGGATGACCAAGTGCTACGGGGGATCGTTGGCAGCTACTATACAAGATTAAAGCTTATTGCCAATGGTGAGAATTATGATCCAGTGGACCCAAATCGAATTCAGCGTCCACACCAGACTATGCAACATGCACATACACTCAAGACT
>CAZGHV010000067.1:0-5489 GCA_964525705.1 uncultured Candidatus Saccharibacteria bacterium
TCATCCCTACGTTTCTTCCACCTGGCTTTTCGCCTGTATGGCTTAATCTGGTGGATTTGCATTATATTTGGGACTGCCTGTGTTATATGTGGATACCACAACAATTTGGGCCAAGCCAAGAAAGCAAAGGATCATCACTGCTGGTGCTGGCATAGTGGTAAATATTTTGATTGCTTCCGTTTTCACCATAATCGCTGCTACAAATTCTGGCTTGATCTCCAGCTTTGGCTGGGAAATAGTCATTATCAATCTGATGATGGCTTTATTCAGTGCTATCCCTTTTCTCAAAATGGACGGCTACTATATACTAATGGATTTGGTCGGGATTCCTAAATTGTCTCATTCGGCGTATGCAGAACTGAAAAGAATGCTCACGCATGTGGAAGATTGGCGAAGCCCACGCAAATTGGCACTGGGCACTTTTGCAGTAGTTTCTAGCATTGCGTCTGTTTTGCTCATCGCCTATTCTGCTTGGTATTGGTGGCGATTAATACAGCTTCTGTTTGTGGCAGCAGGGGCATAGATTGCCATATTTACCACAAATGTTATTATTTATCGTGCAAATAAGCAATCAACCTCCAAAAGGAACTACAGATTGGTTCCCAGAAGAATTTGCAATTCGTAAGTATATTTTTGATACCTGGAGAAAGGTGTGTTTAAGCTTTGGGTATGAGGAATATCTCACACCAATAATGGAGTCTGCAGATATTTACCGTGCCAAATCGGGTGAGGATATAGGGGGGAAGGAACTGATGGTAGTAGAAGATAGAGGGGGACGCGAACTAGCTCTACGGCCGGAGATGACGCCTTCTGTTACACGCATGATTTCTAGACGGTATGAGTCTTTACCCAAGCCTATACGCTATTTCAGCATCGCCAATTTCTGGCGGAATGAAAATGTTCAGCGAGGGCGTAATCGAGAGTTCTGGCAGCTCAACTTTGATCTCTTTGGAAGCAAGGATTTGGCTGCGGATACCGAAATATTGCAGTTGGCTCTGGAGATAATGCTGGCTTTTCAGCCCCCGGCTGGCTCATTTGTAATGTATGTTAATCATCGGGGATTGATTGATTTCGTGATGGATGAAATTGTGAAAGTGGATGTCAGTATGCGTATCGAGGTCGTGCGTGTACTTGATAAATGGGAGAAATTAGAAATTGCAGATACTGTTAAACGCTTGGCTTCAATAGGGCTTGATGAAGCCCAAGTCAACAAATTGGGCCTGTTTATGAGCAGCATGGATGCGGCTGAATTGGTGGCGAATTTGCCTGACTGCGAAAATTCTCCAGCATTTCAGGAGCTAAAAAAAATAATTGGCCAGTTGGAAGAAATGGGCTATGCAGATTGGATAAAGTTCCAGCCCAACGTTATACGTGGGTTTGACTACTATGATGGTATGGTTTTTGAGGTATTTGATAAACACGTAGATAACAGTCGCGCAATGTTTGGTGGTGGAAGATATAATGGTCTGGCTGGTATCTTTGGCGGAAGCGATTTCCCGGCAGTAGGTTGTGCTCCTGGTGATGAAACAACCAGACTGTTCCTTGAGAGCTGGGGGCTTTTGTCCCGTCTGCAAAATGAAGCTGTATCAAATAGGACCTACCTGCCCATCTTGGCAGCAGAATTGGAACCGGTAGCCAGGAAATTGGCAACGAAATTGCGTAGTGCGGGGGAAACTGTGCTCATGGGACTTGAGCCGCAGCGATTGGGCAAAGCTCTGGAATTTGCCAATAGAATAAACGCAAACAAGGTGATAATCCTGGGGACCGACGAAGTACAGCAACAGATGTATTTACTTAAAGACATGGTCACAGGTAGCCAGATCGAGCTTCCGATGGCTAGTGAGGATTGAAAGCCAATTTGATTTTTATCGGTTTCGTTTATTTAACAGTATATTTGAGATATGAAATTTATTGTCACTGCAGGCGGCTCTGGCACAAAACTTTGGCCTCTGAGCAAGCAAGCAAAGCCGAAACAATTTCAAAACATGCTAGGTGAGAAATCTCTCATCCAGAATGTAGTTAATGCGTTGCTTGCGGGTTACCCTGCCCAAGATATTTTCATTTCCACAAAACCTCAGTATTTGGGCATTGCAAAACGTCAGCTACCAGAGGTTTTGGAGGAAAACTATATCCTCGAGCCAGAAGCCCAAAAGAACAGAGGACCTGCAGAAGGGCTGGCCTTTGCTTTCCTGGCAGAGAAATTCCCGGCAGAGCCTTTTATGATAATTCAGTCGGATGTCGTCTTTGGACCACTCCCCAAATTTCAAGAGTTCATAAAAGTAGCATCGGAGCTAGTAACTACACAGCGTAAATTCCTGGCTGGGGGAATAAAGGCTACTGTGCCTACTCTGGGCGTAGACTATCTCCGGCTAGGTGATCGCTACATGGACAGCCAGCTGGCAAGAGAGGCCAAAGTATATTTGGTAGACGAGTTTTTACCACGAGTAAAAGATCTGCAACTTACTCGAGAGTTGATATCAGATTTCAACGTAGCCACACACAGCAATTATAATTGCTGGTACCCAGAGTTAATGCTAGAGGTCTATCGGTCCCACCGACCAGACTGGTTTGATGCCCTGCAAAAAATGCGGGGGATGCTGGGTAAGCAGGAGAGATGGTCTGAACTGCAACAAATTTATGAAACTATGGAACCCGGTCCCACGGAGGAAGTGACAAAACACATCTTTGCATCTGGTTATGTAATCCTATTGCCTTTTAATTGGACGGATATGGGCACATGGGCATCCATGCATGACTACCTTGGGGGAGAAAACAATTACAGTGATGGTGAATTGATAGCAATTAATTCTGGAGGCAACCTGGTGAAAACCAGCAGACGCAAGCTGGTTGCCCTGCTAGGAGTAGATGACCTGGTGGTAGTGGATACAGATGATTGCTTGATGGTAGTTCCTAGAAATCGGGCAGGCCAGGTCTCAGAGATTTTGGCACAAATAAAGGCAGAGGGAATGACAGAGTACCTGTAGAAGCAATGTCTCATTGTTTGTCATGATCTCTGGTTGCACATCTTGAATGAAGACTATTTGGGGGTTCAATTACTGTTATAGAGTCTGGGGACAGCAACTACTCTGCGCAAGTGGTATACTTGCATGAGCAAGGGCCATCTGTAATTTTTATGGCGAAAATACAAAATTCCGAAACATCAAACAAAGTTTAACCATCATGAAACTCATCTCATACGTTCTGCCAGTTTACAATGAGGAAGCAGCTATTGATAAATTTTACCTAGAACTTACCTCCCAGGTTTCAAAGCTCCAGAAAAGCTACCGCTATGAGTTCATTTTTGTAAATGATGGAAGTAAAGACAGCTCTCTAGAAAAGCTGCTGAGTATCCATCAGCAGGATCCACGGGTTAAGGTAATTAATTTTTCGAGGAATTTTGGGCATCAAAGGGCTGTAACAGCGGGAATAGACTTCGCAAAAGGAGACGCAGTGATTTTGATGGATACAGATTTGCAAGATCCTCCAAGTGTGTCGCTAGAGCTAATCTCAAAGTGGGAAGAAGGCTATGAGGTTGTGTATGCTCAACGCCGGAAGCGGCAGGACACATTTATGAAGAAATTTACGGCAACACTTTTCTATCGGATTCTTGATTGGTTTTCGGAAGTAAAGATCCCCAGGGAGACTGGAGATTTCCGTTTGATGGATCGCAAAGTTGTGGATGTTTTTTGTAAATTTCGCGAGCAAAATCGTTACGTCCGAGGTCTAGTAAGTTATATAGGATTTCGCCAGTTAGCCTTACCATTTGACAGAGATGCTCGATTTGCTGGTAAGACTGGCTACTCTTTTGGAAAAATGCTGCGATTGGCACTGGATGCTATTACATCTTTCTCGAGCAAACCCATTTCTTTTGTCTGGCAGCTAGGGTGTTTGGTAACAACTATGGGAGCTATGGGACTGGGCTATTTGCTTGTGAGACAGTTTGTTTCTCATGTGGAGATCAGTAGTGACTGGTGGCTTGCTGTCCTTGTAACTTTTTTGGGAGGGATGCAAATGATAGCGGTGGGGATAGCGGGAGCATACATAGGACGCATTTACAAAGAGGTGCAGGACAGGCCACTATATATTGTTTCTGAAATATATGATCAAGAAAATGAAAAAACCAAAGCCAGTAACCTGGGTTAAACAGAAATATTTCCAACACAAACGCTTCAGCCTTTATATGACCATAGGTTTTCTGGGAGTGATTGTTGAGTATGGGGTTTTTGCTGGTCTCTATAGTTTCCTATCAATCTCAAAGGAGCTGGCAAACTTAGTGGCTTCTGTTCTAGCGATGACACACAACTTCACTCTCAATGCTTTCTTTAACTTTCATGTACATGATGGTTTCATTCGGCGATTGTTAACTTATTACGCAGTCGGTGCAGTCGGCACATTGATTACCACATTCATACTTTTTGTGGGAGTCGATCTTCTAGGTATAAGTCCATATGTGGTGAAAGCATTTGCTATAGTGATAATTGCTGTATTGCAGTTTAATCTGAATAGTCGCATAACATTTATATCCAAACAATCTCAAACAATTTGAGCCGACTGGATCAGAGACCAGTACGTCGATGCATGAAAGCGGACGTTATAGCCTCCTTTCCCTCGGATTCTGACAAGTAAATAGAAGTGCTGGCGTCTTTTGGTTAGCCTAATTTGAGCAGAAGTGATACCATTTTATTTGGATAGTGCCAAATTTGGGAAATGGTAAAAAGCTATGCTGGAGTTTCATTATCACGATTAAATGGTTTGGTTTCTGTTGTAGCAGATTTAAGAGTCAAGATATATTTGTGAGGAGATATGAATAAGAGCTTGAAATCAATACTCAAACACATAGATAGATCTATATTCCCTGAATTCTATGCTTATTTGGATGGGCTGGAAGCGGCAATCCATCGCCAGCTTGTGGGATCATGTCGCTCGGTGCTAGATGTAGGCTGTGGGGTTACTTTGCAGTCACCTTTATATAAGTTTGCAGGTGACTTTGATAAGGTAGTAGGTGTAGATTTATTTAAGCCATCGATAGACGAAAACAAACTTAGTGGCAACTACTCAGAGTACCATGTAATGGATGTGATGGAGATTGATCAGCACTTTAAAGAGAAATCTTTTGACGCAGTAATAGCGACCGATTTAATAGAGCATCTTGAGCATTCTCAGGGGCTGCAACTGCTAGAGAAAATGGAAAAAATTGCAATCAAGAAGGTTATAGTATTTACGCCAAATGGATTTATTCCGCAAGATGAGTATGATAGAAACCTTTATCAGATACACAAATCTGGGTGGACGAGCAAGGAATTTCGGGGCTTGGGCTTCATGGTGGAAGGAGTTAACGGTTTAAAGTATCTTAAAGGAGAGATGGCCAAACCCAAATTTCGCCCAGATTGGTTTTGGCAGAGGATCTCCATGCTCACACAGCCAATAACTAGGATATTGCCTTCGCTTGCATTTCAATTGTTAGCTAGTAAACAACTAAATGGATAAAA
>CAZGHV010000068.1:0-5404 GCA_964525705.1 uncultured Candidatus Saccharibacteria bacterium
ATTCTACAGTCATAAGTGTGAAGAAAAATATGATTACAAAAAGCATCGTGAGTACTACGCCACCACCAATCCGGAGAATAGAGAATATTTCTCGATATTCTTCCAGTGTTTGGTCATCAATTCGTAAAAATATTGGGGGACGTTTGGGGTCGTAGTCAGTATCGCTCAGTTCTGCTTCAATATCATCCATCAAAGTTATGCGCACCTCATCCAAATCATCTAGTGTATAAAGCTGAATATCCAGGCTGGCATTCAGCTTCCTCTCCTCCTCTGGATACTCAGAAAGAAGCTTATAGTGAGAGGGGTTGATTATGAAGCTATCGGTCAAATACGTCTCGTAGGCCTCCTCCTCTGAAGTGAAACTAATTCTTTTTATCTGCGGTAATTGCTCCCATTTCTGCTTCAAACCGTCAATTATTTCTTGCTCAGTTCCCACCTTGAAAAAAACCAGCACATTATCCCTCGTCTCGATGAATTGAATATACAAATTTGATAGAAAAGCTAGCCCGCCAAATACTGTAGCTACAAAAAATGCCAAAGCCATCACAGCCACTGACGACCAGGCAACCCAACCGCTGCGACGAATTTGCTTAAAAGTGTTTGTTAAAATTCGATTCCACATAAATCTGGCGTACTAAATTCACAAGATAACTCTGGATTCATTAACTAGAGCGTTAGACTTTGCAAACTTTACAATCTATACAAGATATAGCAACATATCTAACTTCATTATTACACTGCAATTGCCAACGGGCAAGGACAATCGATTAAGTGTTGTTAAACGACAGCCTACTCAAGTTATTCCCAGCTATTTATTTTTTCGCCCCAGTGATTTTGATCTTGACTCTTTGGCTTTTTTTGGGCGAGTTCTTTCCTTGTTCCTCTATCTTTGTTTCAATTTTGGTCTCTTCCTCTTGTACAAACTCGCCAATAGCCTTCGAAATAAGTACTACCTCTTGCGGATCTATGATCAGTTCAGCCGCTAATTGCTCCGGGCCGGCGGAAATAATGTCTTCCACATCTTGATAACCAGCAGTCTCCAGATCTGCAACTACCTCTGGTCTCAAATCCAACTTTTTCAATGGTGTATGATCTGCATCTTCAAGCATCTCCTCCACCTCCTCCGGCTTATCCAAGGGCAACGCTACCGGCTCGGATGAGTCCAGTGCTGCGTTTGCCTCAGCCAAAACTTCCGGCATGACTGCTGCTGTATCAACTAGAGAAGGTTTATCTGCAGAAATTATTCCTTGTGGGTTACTCCACAATTTCAGCCACCCCAAATTGAAGCCTCCTTTTTTCTTGTTAGCATTTTCTTCTGCTGACGATTCTTCTTGTGAAGAAATGTTTACTTTGATTCTGCCCTTTCTACCCAAAGACTGCTCATTTTCATTTATCTCGGACAAAGCCCGCTCCTCAAACTTGGTAGTTACTTCGTATACACCCCGCTTGTCATCCCGTACAATTTGACCTTTGTCCATCTGAACTACACGTTTATTGAGAGTATTCACAATATCAGTACCATGCGTGGACATAATCACAGTTGTGCCCCAGTTATTTATTTTCGACAATATTTGCACGATATCCCACGCAGATGCGGGGTCAAGATTGCCAGTAGGTTCATCTGCTATTAAAACTCGCGGATTGTTGGCGACAGCCCTGGCAATTGCTATCCGCTGCTTCTCTCCTCCAGAAAGTTGTTCTGGGAAGGCATTTGCTCTATGAGCAAGCCCTACAATATCAAGCACATAGGGAACCGTTTCTTTGATTTCACGATTTTTTCTTCCTGCTACCTCCATTGCAAACGCCACGTTTTCATATGCATTTTTATCTGGAATAAGTTTATAATCCTGGAATATCACCCCTATTTGCCTGCGCAATCTATAGACGTTGCTTCGCGAAAGATTGGTAATATCCCGATCATCAAAATAAATTTTCCCGCCGCTCGGGCGTTCTTCTCGGATTAACATTCGGATGAGTGTCGTTTTCCCAGAACCAGAAGGACCTATCAAAAACATAAACTCCCCTTCATCCACTGCCATATCTATCTCTCCCAGGCTGAATTCGCTGCCTGGATATTTCTTAGTAACTTGTTGAAACTGGATCATACCCAATAATTATCGGCACAGAAAGTATACTAAGGTAATTACTCAGTAGCAACTATATGGGAGGAAAGTCTTTGGCGTAATGCTTTCTCCACTACATGTGGATTTGCCTGCCCTTTTGTCGCACGCATAACCTGCCCCAACAAAGCATTGAGCGCATTGGGGTTCTTTGCCAAGCTTTCTACCAATTTGGGGTTTTCGGCTATTACTTGATCTACCACCGCAGTCAATGCGTTTTCATCTGAGATCTGCTTGAGACCTCGCGATTCTACGATGTCTCTAGCTGTAGTTTGCTCTGAAAAAAGCAGCTCTATTACCTTCTTGACTATTGTTCCAGAAATATTATTGGCTTGCATTTCTTTTACAAGATAAATGAGATCTTCATGTGTAACTGGTAAATCTCTCAATTGGCAGCTTTTCTTTTCCATTTGCCCAGATATTTCACCTACAAACCACTTGGTTGCCTCTTGCATAACTGTGATGCTGCTTTCACATTTGGCCGCGAGTTGATCCATCCACTCACCTTTTTCACGCTGCTCTACGAGTAGTTCTGCTTGCTCTGCCTCCAAGCCAAATTCAGCTATATAGCGAGACTTCCGCTGCCATGGCAACTCCCCGATTTGACTTTTTATCTCTGCCAACCATTCGTCCGAAATTCTGATAGGCGGGATGTCTGGCTCTGGGAAATAACGATAATCTGCTTCAGATTCTTTGATTCTTTGAGAGTAGGTCACACCAGTGAGATCACGTAATCCCCTAGTCTCGCTCACCGGGGTCTCACCTGTCTCTAGAATAGCGGATTGCCGCTGGTATTCAAATCCCAACACACTTTCTAGCACAGAGATAGATCCAATATTTTTTATCTCTACTTTATATTCTGGCAAACCTTTTTTACCAGACTCTCTTAACGAAATGTTTAGCTCAAACCGCATCTGCCCTTTTTGCATTTCTGCCTCACTCACACCCAGATAAATCACAGTTTGACGAAGTAGTTTTGCAAAGGCTGTGACCTCCTCGGGCAACTGGAAGTCTGGTTCAGTAACTATTTCTATCAAAGGAATACCAGACTTGTTGTAGTCCAATAAAGTATGATCATTCTCGTGGACACTTTTACCAGTATCTTCCTCCATATGCACGCGCCTGATCCGAATCCGCTTTGAGTCACCTCCGGTTTCTATCTCAATATAACCTCCATAGCCAATGGGGAAGTCGTATTGTGAGATCTGATAACCCTTTGGCAAATCTGGATAAAAATAGTTTTTGCGATCAAACCTGGTATCCTGGTTAATCTGGCAATTGAGAGCTAAAGATAATGCTATACATTTGCGTACTGCCTCCATGTTTGGGACGGGTAACACACCTGGTAGACCCATCGAGATAGCATCCACATGGCTATTTGGCAAATCGCCGAAGTAACCTGCACCAATATTGGAGAACATCTTCGATTTTGTACTAGCCTGTACGTGGACCTCTAGCCCCACGATTAATTCGTAGTTCATATCTATATCTGCTCTACGGCTCTAGTAATACTAAATAATTTATCTTCCGTAAATCTATTTGTCATTAACTGTAGCCCAATGGGCAAGCCAGCCTTGGTCTCTCCACAATTAATGCTGATTGCTGGGCAACCTGTGAGGTTGGCAGTAACCGTATAGCTGTCCATCAAGTACATTTCCAGTGGATCTGCAGTTTTCTCTCCAATACGAGGTGCTATACATGGAGTTGTCGGTCCCAGAATCACATCTACAGACTCAAATGCTTGCATAATCTCTTGTGTTAATTTAGCACGGACTTTGGCTGCAGTTTTATAGTATGCATCTGCATACCCAGCACTGAGCACATACGTTCCGATCATTATGCGCCTCTTCACCTCATCTTCAAGGTATCTTCCTCTCCCTTGCATCATATTTTGCACATAGTTATCACTTACCTTGGGGCCAAAGCGAACACCATCAAACCGCGCCATGTTGGAAGAGATCTCGGCTGGCACTAGTACGTAATATGCAGCAATTCCTTTGGATATCAATGGCAAAGTTATATCTTTCAATATAGCGCCTGCCTGTTGCAACTGCTCAACTTTATTTCTGACTGCTGTTTCAATCTCCGGATCCAGACCTGCACCAAAGTACTCCTTTGGCAGCCCCACTTTTACACCTTTGAGATTTGCAGCTGGTAAACCAACATAATCTAAAACCGGAGTGTCATAAGTTGTGGCATCCAGCGGATCCTTGCCAGCAATTATCTGCTCCACATAAGCCACATCTTGTACATTGTCGGCAAATATTCCCAGCGTATCAAAAGATGAAGCCATAGCAATTAGACCGAATCTTGAATTGCGACCGTAGGTAGGCTTGAAGCCCACAGTGCCTGTAAAAGCTGCAGGTTCACGCACAGACCCACCAGTATCCGTACCCAACCCAAACAGCCCGATCCCAGCTGCCTGAGCAGCAGCTGCGCCAGAGCTAGATCCACCCGGGACTCGACTGCGATCAAGTGGATTAAGTGCCGGACCATAACCAGAGTTTTCACCGCTACCTCCAAATGCAAATGGGTCACAGTTTGTTTTGCCAATAATAATTGCTCCCTCAGCCTCGATTCTTCTTACAGCTGTAGCTGAGTAAGGAGCAACAAAATCATTCAGGTATTGCGATCCAGCCGTAGTGCGTATACCCTCTGTCATAATCACATCTTTAACAGTGCACGGAATCCCAGCAAGTTTCCCTACCTCTTCCCCAGCAGCAATTTTGCGGTCGATTTCTTGAGCACGTTCCAGTGCGGTATCAATTACAGTAGTAAACGCATTCAGCTCTTTTCCCAGGGTACGTGCCAATTCTAAATGCTCTTGAACCAACTTTTCAGCACTCAAGTCTCTCGATTTTATTTTGGCTACTATTTCGGCTATATGCATAATTTATTCTTCTACTCCTACTATTTGGCTGGTAACAAACTCATGCTTGGTGCTACGTCCACCTGTAGCATTCTGCAATATTTTTTCTTTTGGCAACGGTTCTCCCGGCTCATCCGGTCGTAGGACATCTCCCGAGAAATCAAACAAATTGGTAGTCACCGCTATGCCCGATATATCTTCATCCTGAAGCTGCTCCACATATTCAAGGATATTACTGATTTCTGACGAGAACTTTGCTAGTTCTTTCTCCGTGAGCTCCAGTTTTGCTAGCTCTGCGATTCTTTTAACTTGTGCTTGTGAAAGCTTTGCCATCCTGTGAGATTTCTGATTACTAATTTTGGGTCTTGCCCAGTTTGATTAAGAATTACGTAACATTTTCCGCAAGTCTTCAGCT
>CAZGHV010000069.1:0-5340 GCA_964525705.1 uncultured Candidatus Saccharibacteria bacterium
TGCATTAGCAGTCAATTCTTCTGCAATTGCAGAAAACTTACAGTTAACGAAATTAGAACAACTGCAGCATGAGTTGTATGTCTTGTTTGAACAAGAGGATAAAGAAATTCATTGGTTGTCTGACCAACAACGGTTTGCTCCAGTGCCAGCCGCCGCTCAAGAGCATTGGCAAGCAGCGATCGCTCAGACAAACTTGATGCAGCAGGTTAATCCAATTGCCGAAGCCGCTCTCATTCCTGCGTTAATACTCTTTGGAAGCATAGGTGTACTCGCTGGTGATTGGGGACGGGCCAGCGCAGTTTTACCGTTAGACCTTGGAGTATCGCTTAGAGGAGTTACACCCATGGCAGTGATTTCGGCACTGACAACTGCTGCCCGTCGAGGCGTTTATATTCATAACGGTAGAATCTTGGAGTTGCTGGCGCAGGTTGACATCCTGATATTTAACTCCAGTAGTTTTTGCAGTTTGGCGAAACCACACTTAACTGATGGTCAAGATCCCTTGCATCAAGTTGAGATTGACAGAGATGGGAAATATCAGGTTGCTTCTTTAATCCAGATGCTCAAAGCTCAATCCATCAGCTTTCATATTGTTAATGATGGAAGTGACCCAGATCTAGCCTCTTTAGTTGCTCAATCTGACCTTGATTCAGCAACCCTGTACCTTGCTACAGATAGTGTCACGATTGACTCAATGATTACTGAACTTCAAGCTCAGCAAAAAACTGTAGCTTGGATTGATGACACCACAGGCGATCGCCTGACTGCCACAAACGCAGATATTATAATCTCGCTTGCGAAAGGTGACTATGAAACAAGGGCAGATGTTGTTCTCCATCATGCCGATTTTCAGGATCTGATAGCAACCTTAAATCTGGCTAAAAATACTTTATCAACAGCTTATCAAAGCCTTGCCATTGCAGCGATTCCTAACTTGTTGGCCGTGGGTATAGGTTTACTTTTAGGTTTAGATCCAATTATTGCAGTCTTGATCAATGGTGGTTCTGCAATTGTGGCAGAACTCAATAGCTTGCATCGGAAACCAGAGTTGACCAGATGACTTACTTCGTAGGGTAGGCTATTGACCAGATGCTTTGCTTCACAAGACAGATGGTTGATTAAATAGTTTGCTTCATAAGATAGATTTTAACCAGCTGTATTAGTGGTAATATTCTAATAAAGATCTATGAAGTAAGTCTTTTATTATTTCAACTTTAGAGCTAGATTTTGCTATGGAAATGCTTCCCCTGCGGCTTGAAGACGCCGCGCTTGAGTCGATTAAAGACCAACTCGTCTTATTTGAAGTCGTTCACTCAATTCCAGGACGAATTCGAGTCCGGGTTCCCTTACTGAGTCAATTTCCAACCCTCTACCAGGATCTGGAAACAGAACTCAACACCCTGGAATTTGTTTCAGAGGTGCGGGTTGTCTCGGTGATTAACTCCATTACTCTTTCCTATGATCTGCAAGAAACTTCTGAAACTTCTATCCTCTTACAATTTTATCAAACGATAAACAAACTACTGCCACCTGGTATCTTATTCGTTAATTCACTCCGACCAAAATCTACTCCCTCGCCTTTTACTGATTTTGAAGTCTTGCCTCTCAGTGATTTTGAAACTAACCTTCAGGATTTTCTAAATCAGCTTTGGGATGACAACCGGCAGACGGTGTTAAGCATTGTTGGCGTAACTAGTATCGCAATTGGTATTATTCTTGTGCCACTCCCCTTAGTGCCGGGAACACCTCTGATCCTTCTTGGTTCCTACTGTCTTTCTTTAACAACAACTGATAACTTTAACAATTCTATTTAAGATTACAAGAGAGAGCAGGACTACTCCTGGAGGAGGTAGCCCTATTAAAGCGACAATATTTTAAATTACTCTAGTAAATCTTTTTGTCTGCTCCTAGAACTGGACGTAACCCATTAAGACCAGCTAGAATTGCTGAACCATTATTAATCACAATTGCCAGGATTGGGTCGAGTGTAAATAAAATACCAGCAACCAGGGCTCCAAAATTAGGTAGCCCAACAATCCAGGCGTTCTGGTAAATAATATCCATGATTTGCTGAGCAATTGCGATCGCATGGGGCAACCCACTCAGATTGTCATCCATTAACACTATATCTGCTGTTTCACGGGCAATATCACTTCCTTCGGCAAAGGAAATAGATACATCGGCATAGGCTAGTGCTGCCGAATCATTAATTCCATCTCCAATAAAGGCAACTGTTTTGCCACCATGCTTGAGCGACTGGACAACTTCTACTTTCCGCTCAGGAAATGCTTGAGCATGGACTTCCTCAGGGAGCATGCCTAACTCCCTAGCCACAGCATCGGCGACACGCTGCACATCTCCTGTAAGCATGTGTGTACTGATGCCCTGACGATGCAATTCCGCGATCACACCAGGACTTTCAGCCCGAATAGGGTCGGAATACATAATCACGCCAATCAGAACTTTATCTTGGGCAACATAGACCAGGGATACGCTTCCCGATTTCAACTGTGCTGTTGCAGAAATATCAATACCTGATATCTTCATCAGTCGGCTACTGCCAACAAGAATCTGACGATTATCTATCGTAGCAACCACACCTAAACCAACACAATACTCCCATGCTTCGCAAGGCTGACAAACGATGCCTTGAGCTTGAGCATAGCGAACTATTGCATGGGCAACAGGATGGCTCATCCCTTGCTCAGCTGATGCTGCTAGGACCAGAATTTCCTCAACTGAAACCGTGTTACTGATTGTTTTAATATCAGTAATTGTGGCTCTCCCTTGCGTTAAGGTGCCCGTTTTATCAAAAACTACGGAATCGACTTTAGCTAACATTTCGATCGCCCGTCCGCTCCGGATATAAACACCGGTACGGGCAGCATAAGTTAAACCAGCCAAAACGGCGGTTGGTACAGAGACGCGAATACCTGTGCCGAAATCAAGCGTAATAATTGCTGTTGCCCTGGCTAAGTCTCCAGTTAAGGAGAAGATTGTGCCCCCAATTAAAAGCGTCGGCACTACAGCAAAATTAGCGAACTTGGCTGCATAGTTTTCGATCCGGGTATCATGGACCGGAGCAGCTTTAAGCAATTCAACGACCAGACCAGCACGAGTATTCTTGCCAGTCCGCTCAACCAGAATTGCCAGCTGTCCCTCAACAACCAGTGTGGAGGCAAAAACTTCATCCTCCACTTCTCGATGAACGGGAACCGATTCACCAGTGAGTTTGCACTGATCAATCAGACCCTGACCGCGAATAATCCTGCCATCAACGGGGATCTGATCACCGGGGTAAACAATGATGACATGTCCTGTTTCAACCTGTTTAAGAGGAATCTGGACTACGGCCCCATCTTGCTCAATCCAGGCAAACTGGCCAAGGCTATCCAGTAGATCTAAAGTCTGTCGTTCTGATGAGCGGGCGGTGGCATCACGAATGACTTCACCCGACTCAATCAGACTGATCATGAATGCTGGAGGGATGAAATGGCCTTGCAGGGCTGAAAGAGAGATGGCCAGGGAATCTAGAAAATCAACTGTTAACTGCTTTTCTTCTGTAACCCCTTGCCAGGCTCTACCATAGGCAGGTAAACAAGCAGCAAGAATTAAACCACCAACTAGTAACGGAGGGAGTTCAAGGGGCAAAGCTACAACTGCCAATACTAAACTAGCAACTGGAATCCCTAAGCGTTCCCAATAATTGATTTCTTTAGATGATGCTCGTTCAGAGGTTTCAGCGCTTTTTTGAGGTGGCACGTCCCCCAAATCTGCTTCTTCAAATGCTGTCTGGATAAAGTTTCGCAGCTGCTCTATCGATACTTCCTCTGGCTTGTACTCAATAATCAGAGAACGGGCAGCAGCATTAAGACGAACTTGAGTAATAAAACTACTATCTCTTAGTAAAGTTATAAGGTTATTAGCGTAGTCCGGCTCATAAAAAAGTCGTTCATTCTTGATCCGCCAGCGACCTGCAGTGCAATGAACTAGTTGAAAATGTGGCGCATTAATAATTTGATTTTTATGAGAAGATTCGACAGATAAAGGAACAATTGGTTGCGTCTTTATAACTGATGAGTTTGCAACTACAGGAGCAATGGCTGAAACTGTCATAATTCAAGGAATGCTAACTTTTAACAAACTGTAAGATGGTTTGAGGACTCTTTTGTTTGAAAGGCTCTGAATATAGCAGTCTTTGCTGTATCAGAAATAGCTTCGCAGAAAAAGATTTAGAGTTGCAAGTGCAGGTTCTATTAAAATCTTTTTCTGCAAAAAGCTATAGTAGGTTTGGTCATTACTAAACCAGAAATAGAGAAAGCTGAGTTTGTTCAACTATCCTATAATTTCAACTTCAGTCGGTTGCTCAGTTGCCGTAGCAGTTTTCTTGGCTTTGACTTCTGTTTTAGCTTCGGCAACAATGTCATTCCAGGTTTCACCGGCTTCTGCCAATGTTGCCTGAACGTTTTCATAAGCTTCAATTCCCATCTTGATCCCATTCTTTGTCAAATTCCGTCCAGTTTCTGACAAAGACTTACTGACCTCAGTATTTCCCAACGCTCCAATAACGGGTGCAAGAGCTAAAGCTGCAATTCCAGCTCCCAGGGCTGCAACAGGTAATAACGCTTCAAATTCCATAAAAACCTCATCCTTGGGCAAATTAAAGTAACATGTTGGAACCTTGAACATGCACCAAACTTAGCATGAAGTCGTTAAATTTTCATGCATATGCTTGGTTAGAAGAACGGAGAATTGCGATGAGTTCCAATCTTCAAGTAAAACGGTTTTAACAGTGACGGCTCAAAGGGAAACTCACTCTACTAAAGCTTAATGTATCATACCATAAAAAATTGAGAGAATACTTAACTTCGAGTAAGATCTATTTTTATTTTATAGAAAATTGGATACAACATTAACGACCGTGCCTAAGATTAATGCCACAAATACAAACGATAAGACGGACTGGATTAGACTGATGGATCTGATCTCTCGGCTCACTATCGTAACATCTGAGGTTTGATAGCACATGGCTATTGTAAAAGAATAGTATAAAAAATCTCGGTAACAAACCATCTCTTCATTGGGAAACTCTAACCCCTTGCGATAACCTTGATCACTGATTTCAGCCATGCCTTTGTAATAGATTGCTGCATAATGAAGAGCATAGTATACATGAACCAATAGCCAAGGAAGAAAGATGGCAATTAGAGACAATACCATATGGCTATTAACCAAAAGTTTGTTCGCTGACTTGGTATCATTGAGCAGTAAAGAAATGGCAATTAAACTGGCAAGTGTGAACAGGGTAACTGCTGTCAGTAACACGGCATTACTAGGCTC
>CAZGHV010000070.1:0-5278 GCA_964525705.1 uncultured Candidatus Saccharibacteria bacterium
GTTCATACATATCGGGTAGCACTTACAATAGCGCCTATCCAAATGTAGTAAGTAAGCCTTTTACTATTGGGGATGGTTATGTGAATTCTTTTAATGGTAAAATCGATGAGTTTAGAGTTCATCGTAGCGTGCGTTCTCCAGCTTGGATTGCTGCCACATATTATTCCGAAACATCTGGGTTTACCGCTTTTGGCAGTCAGGAGTCAAAATATGCTGACAACGGAAACATAATCTCCAATATCTTTGATTCCACGTTTCCCTCCAATTGGCAATTATTAACCTACACGTCTTCTGGAGCTGGTAGTGTTTCCGTAAAAGTGAGAAGTGGAGACTTAACAGACATGAGTGATGCTCAGTCATGGGAAAGCTGCGGTGTAATTGTATCTGGAGAGAGCTTACATTCTGGGGGTTGTGTAACAGATACTCATCAGTATTTGCAGTATCAAGTGACAATGGCTCCGGGGGGAAGTAGCTCTCCTTTGCTGCAGGAAATTAACCTACAGTATGAAGCTTCAGATCTTACTCCTCCAGCGGGAAATGCTTATGACGTAGCTATTATCAGTGTAGAAGATGAAGCTTGGACAAACACTGAACCGACTTTTGTTTGGGAGCCTGGAAGCGATGATTTTGATGGCTCTGGAATACTTGGCTATTGTGTGGCTTTGGATGAAGCAGACCCGGGCGCATCACACCAGCTGAACCCAGAGATCACTGCTGGCAAATTGGCAGGGGTAGATGATGGGGTTGTATCAACTGCGTGCCCATATATTGCATTGGGTGAAAGCATTAATTTGGCTAATATCTCAGGGCTGCAATTAACCTCTGGGAAACAATACTACTTTTCAATAAAGGCGGTTGATACATCTGGAAATATCTGGACAGGTGATGCCAGCGAATATCGTGACTTGACTAGCTTTCGATATGACATTCTGCCACCGGAGCTACCTGGTTTTATATCTTTACCGGCAAATTTCATTGCTACAAAGAATTTCTCTATAGTGTGGCCGACTTCAGGTCCAGATGCTGCAGAGGATCTGCATTCTGGGTTGGCGGGATTACAATACCGCATAGGTCCAGATGGTACTTGGTATGGAGATGTACATAATGGTGCAGAGGACCTTTCCGATTTGCTAGCAAATGATGGCGTATATACGACAGATGCTACCTATGACTACCCAGCATTGGTTGAAGGAAACAACTATATCTATATCCGAGCTTGGGATAATTTGGGTAACGTCAATACGAACTATACAGCAGGTGTTATAAAAATAAACACAGTTGCTCCTAGCGAAGTGCTCAACCTTACAGCTACTCCCACCTCGAATAATGTGAATTCTTACTCTTTCTCTTGGCAACATCCAAATTCATTTATCGGATTGGCAACGAATATTACCTATTGCTATACAGTAAACGAGGAGCCTAATGCTTCAAGCTGCAACTATACTGCTGCAGGGGTGACTTCTTTGCCTGCAGATTCGTATGCAACTAGGCTTGGCAATAACTCACTTTATGTAGTCGCACGAGATGAGGCCAATAATGTGAACTACGATACTGCTGTGGAGGTGTCATTTTCCTACACTGGGCAAGCTCCAGGTATACCTAGGAATCTTGAGATTGCTGATATCTCTGTAAAAACGACTGCTGATTGGAAATTGGCACTCACTTGGGCGCCTCCCACAGAGGTGGGCGGTGGAGTCGCAAAATACAACGTGTATAGATCGATTATTCCAGGCTCTAGCTGCTCTGCCAATCCTGGAAACTTCTCTCTGGTAGGTAGTAGTGATACTGCTTATTATGTGAATGGAGGGCTCACTCAGCAAACTTACTACTACTGTGTGCGGGCGTGTGATGACGCAAACAATTGTTCAGCAATGTCTAGTACGGTGAGTGAATTGCCTACAGGTAAGTTTACTGAACCTGCGGGGTTGCTATCTGGGCCTACGGTTGCAGGCATTACAACACGCAGAGCAACAATCACATGGGTGACAGATCGCAATTCAGATTCCAGAGTTGAATATGGGCTGTCTGCCGGTCAGTATTTCGAGTCTGAATTAGGGAGTTCAGATCAACTTACTTCTCACATAGTTCAGTTGAATAACCTTAGTGCAGGGACTACATATTTTTACCGCATTAAATGGACAGATGAAGATGGGAATACAGGAATAAGCGAGGAGTCCACTTTTACAACCATATCTGCCCCTGTTGTTAAGGAAGTTACTCCGCTACTAGTGAGCCTTAATTCTGCACTTATTCGTTTTGTTACAAACGGAGCTAGTGGAGTGCGCATATATTATGGGCAGACAAGTAGCTTTGGTGGCATGCAAGAAATAAGTACTTCTCCCACAGAATCAAGCTATACAACAGTGCTCGATGGATTGTTAGACGGTACAAAATATTTCTTCCGGATTAACCCTCTAGATGGAGAAGGCTTTGAGTATGAAGGTACTGTCCTAGATTTCACAACATTGCCTCGTCCCAGAATCACAAATGTTCAAATTCAAGAGCAAAAAAGTGCTGCTCAGCCCACTGTGGACATTAGCTGGGAAACAAACACTGCAGTATCATCGATTGTTTCTTATTCGCCCATAGATAACAGTGGTTTGCTTCGGGAGGCAGTGAACTTAGAATTGATTTCTGGTTCACACACGATGCAAATAAGTGGTTTGCAAGCAAATACTCAATATACTATGACCGTTCGTGGCTTGGATAAACTAGGTAATGAAGGGAGATCTGATCCATTTGTATTTAATACAGCTACAGACAGCCGTCCTCCGCAGATAAATAATCTTAATGTAGAGACCACTATAGTTTCCAGTGCGGAATCGGCAGATAGGTCTGCTCAACTGATTGTAACTTGGGATACAGATGAACCTGCCACAAGCCAGGTGGAGTTTGGGGTAGGAAGTGTGGGCGAATATACTCAAAAAACACAGCAGGACGTGAACCTCACGTATAACCATTTGGTGGTAATCTCAAATCTCACTCCATCTCAGGTGTTTCACATACGTGCAGTCTCGGAAGATGCAGCTGCAAATGAGGGCTTGTCTCCAGACTCTGTGACCATTACTGCGAAAAGAGCAGACTCAGCGTTTGATTTGGTAGTAAATAATTTATTCCAAATATTTGGGTTCCTGGGAACTTAACTTAAATTAATGTACAATGGACAAAATATAAAATGCTTGAGAAAAAGCCCATAATACAACTCAAAGAAGTTAATAAAATCTTCAAAGTTAAATCTGAGGATGTATGGGTATTGAAGAATATAAATATCGAAATCCTACCTGGAGAATTTGTGGTAGTTTTTGGTCCCTCCGGATCCGGTAAATCTACAATTCTTCATATAATGCTGGGATTGGAGCCTCCTACTGTGGGGGCTGCAGAGATTCTAGGACTCCAAATTTACGAGAAGAAGGAAACAGAACTCTGTAACTATCGCAAAAAATTCGTGGGAATTATTTACCAGCAGCCAAATTGGGTCAAGGCTCTTTCTGTAATAGAAAATGTTGCATTCCCACTTATCCTTCAAGGAGAACTGCCGGACAAGGCCCAAGCAAAGGCGCAGGAAATGCTCAATGTGGTAGGGATGAGCCAATGGGCAACTTATCATCCAAATGAGCTATCTTCTGGTCAGCAACAAAAAATAGCCTTGGCTCGTGCATTTGTAACCGACCCACAGATAATAGTCGCAGATGAGCCTACTGGTAACCTGGATGTGAACAGTGGCGATGATGTGATTAAACTATTTCGTGAACAAGCTGATAAAGGCAAAACCGTTGTGATGGTTTCACATAATCTGGACAATCTTAACCTAGCAGACAAAATTGTACAGGTGCTGGATGGTAATGTGGTTGCTATCCATCACGTGAACAAAGATAACTTGGATGAGATAAAAAAGAAAATTACGCAAAGAGTTGATCCTACAATAGTTCAGAATCGTAGTGTGCTTACCCAAGAGCAATTGGAAAAGATTAAAGCTCCCAAAGCAAAAAAAAGGTCACCAATCTGGCAAAAGTTTTTTCGGCTACCAAAGGGTTTCTTTTCAATGGGGAGATTCTTTGCTAAGTATATTTTGAAGGCAGTAAAGACTACCTTGATTCTGGTCTTGTACATGGGCGGTAAAGTGATCTCGGGAATACTCAGTTTTCGGCCTTTACATGCTATTTTGCCCACAGCTGGCGTAAAGGTAGACAGATTTTTCCGCAGAATTATTAAGCTGATAGAGCGTGGGAATGATGGCACAGTTTCTTTCTATGCATTAATAGATCTTTCCGTGCGTAATATGTTTAGCAAGAAGGCGAGGACATGGGTGACGATCGGTGGAGTATCAATAGGAATTGCTTTTATTGTCTTTCTTGTCTCTGTGGGGTATGGGCTAGAGAATCTGGTTATATCGCGGGTAGCTAGACTTGAAGAGCTGCGTCACTTGGAAGCGGCACCGGCAATAAGTTCAAATATATATATAACGGATGAAACTGTTCAAAGAATGTCTCAATTACGGGGAGTTAAGCAAGTGCTACCGGTTGTAAATGTGGCGGCAAGGGTAAACTATCAGAATTCGAACTCAGATGCGGTAGTGTTTGGTGCTCAATCTGACTATCTTACAGAAACAGCAATTCGCCCCAGTTATGGTAAAGTCTATGATAGCAATGAGCTGACCTTGTCTACCACTGATTCAGTTGAAGAGGACATTGAAGTGTCTTTGGTTGAGGAACTCACTTTAGAAGTTGCTCACCAAGCAGAAGAAAACAATGAGGCAGCAGATGCAGACGAAATCCCACAGGTAGTGTTACCTATACGTTACAGAGAAGCTGCAGTAAATGAAGCATTCTTAACCGTAATTGGGCTTGAGCCTTCACAGGCAGTCGGTAAAAAGCTGATGGTTACTTTCGTAGTTACGGGCCAGCTGCTTGAGGATGAGCAGAAGATTGAGACTGCTGCTGTGGAATATGAAATCATCGGGGTAATCCCAGAAGGTGAAACATCTTTGATATATGTCCCTTTGGTTGATTTACGTGAAGCAGGGATTGATCGTTATTCTTTGCTCAAGCTTGTTGTGGAGAGTGAAGATGTTTTGCCTAGTGTGAGACAAGAAGTAGAAGCATCTGGATTTAGAACTACCGCAGTGATTGACACAGTTGCTCAGATTGAGCAATTATTTGTGACAGTAAGACTGGCTTTTGGAATCATTGGTGTCATTGCTTTAGCTGTAGCAGCCCTAGGAATGTTTAACACCCTCACGGTTTCACTTCTAGAAAGGACAAGAGAGGTAGGCTTAATG
>CAZGHV010000071.1:0-5274 GCA_964525705.1 uncultured Candidatus Saccharibacteria bacterium
CCATTAAACACCAAAGCGAGTCTCATATCGCAGGCATTATTGGCAATGATTATTATTCCAGCTTTTTCCACATCTATTCTAGGCTCAAAAGCAGCGGCAATTATTGCTAGAGAAGCGGGTCTTGCTGGGGGATATGTAGGATATTTCCTGGCATACGACCTTTTTGCGGACACTTTAGTTTTTGCGCAGTATACTCCCCTCATCTTGGGGATATTAATAATTATTTTTGCGCCAGTAGCTTTGTCATTCTCACTCACCCAGATGCTTGAACTAAGTGGTAGGACCATCACCATTCTATCGAAGTTTTTTGGACAAAAACTGATCAAGCCTTCTGCAGAAAAAGCGCAGCAAACGGCCGAGAGCGTCCTGGAAGGAGCAAAACGCTATGGCGATCTGTCACGAGAAAGACTGAATTCACTCCCCGAGAGCACCGGCCAAGTTGAAAGAATAGCTACTCCTGCAAAACAAGTAGCAGCGGTAACAACTCATAATGGCGACACTGCTTCAAAGAGTGATGATCAACTAGCAGAGGGATTACATTCGGAAACGCTACGTTATCCCGGGTGGCACCTACCACCATTGAGCCTTCTATCACCATACCGCAAGCTAAAACCAACAGACACAGATAAAGAACAAAATGCGCGTTTGATTGAGAAGACCCTCCACAGTTTTGATGTGGATGCAGAGGTTGTTGATGCCTACGTAGGCCCTTCCGTAATTCAATATGCGCTCAGTATCCCCATGGGAACAAAAGTTTCAAAGATCGTCACCTTGGATGAAAATATTGCCCTGGCACTTGGAGTTGACTCCCAAGCCGTACGCATAGAGAACATTCCCGGCACATCATACATTGGGATAGAGCTACCTAGAGCAAAGAGAGATGAGGTGAAGATCCGAGAATTGATGGAGTCAACACAGATGCAGCAAACAAACTTTCACTTGCCAGTAGTTGTAGGTAAAGATATTTCCGGCAAAATTATAGTTGCCGACATCCAAAAGATGCCACACCTGTTAATTGCTGGGGCCACAGGCTCAGGTAAATCAATTCTCACAAACACTTTCATTGTCAGCACCTTAATGTCACGCACGCCAGATGAGGTAAGATTGATACTTGTAGATCCCAAACAAGTTGAGCTTTCAGATTATAACGGCATTCCTCACCTTCTCTTTCCAGTGATAACAGATATGGACAAAGTTGTGAATGCGCTCAAATGGGCCGTCGCCGAGATGGACAGAAGATATTCTATTCTCTCACGTGCTCAAGTGAGAAACATAGAAGGGTATAATCAAAAAGTAGGTTACAGTGGTATGCCATACATCATCATAGTTATTGATGAAATGGCGGATATGATGATGACAGCAAATCGGGTAGAAGCCGAGACCGCTATAGTGCGTCTAGCGCAGAAGGCCAGAGCCGTAGGCATTCACCTAGTACTAGCCACCCAGAGGCCGTCTGTGAATGTAATAACCGGGCTCATTAAAGCTAATATTCCTGCCCGTGTCGGAATGAGTGTCACGAGTGGTATTGATTCTAGGGTCATCATTGATGATACTGGAGCAGAAAGCTTAATGGGTAAGGGCGACATGCTCTTCAAACCCCCAGATAAAAACAAACCTCTGCGTCTGCAGGGGTGCTTTGTATCACAAGATGAAATCATTCGTGTAGTTGACTTTATTAAAGCTCAGGCACCAGAGATAACTTATGACACTTCTGTGCTAGAGTCAACCACTGCAGACAGTGCTGGAGATGGAGAGCTGCTTTCAGATGATGATCTTTTCAAGCAAGCCGTGAGGATCGTAGTCAATTATCAAAAAGGCTCATCCTCTTTTCTACAGCGCAAACTAAATATCGGTTTTAACCGTGCAGCTAGACTGCTAGAAGAAATGGAAGAGTCGGGAATAGTAGGTCCCAGCCAAGGTAGCAAGCCAAGAGAAGTAATGATTACTGATGCAGAACAGTATTTCCAGCAGGCACAAGCAGCAAATAGAGAAGCTCCAACTAATTAATCTCACGGTTCTCCTCCTCCACAAGCTGTTGAAGCGATGGCACAGGATCAGTGAGAGACTGCTCAATTTCCTCAAAGTCAGCCCCAGTACGCATATGTTGCTCAACTTTTCCGTAGAGGTCTGAGCTCATTTCTGTGACCGTAAAAGTTCTATCCAACTTTGCCCCAGATAAAGCCAAAACTACCTCCCAAGCCACCACAACAAATAATATTACAACTCCCAGAATTACCAATCGCAACCATATTTTGTCCATGTGCTTTAAAGTCAACAAATATTATTCGACTACTCCTCCGGTTCGGAGTAAAGGTATATTTCAGCTTGCAAATCCAAGCGAAACTCGTTTCCTGTAACCACTTCTCCCGCCAGATCATCTGTACGCTTTGTGACGGATAAAGTGCGAATGTTTACCACCCTTCTGGACTCTTCCAGCAAAGTAACTAGTTGTTCCAGTTGATCCCTTCCTCCATCTGCACTGATCGTAATCACCTTGCCAGATAGCTTTCCTACCACATTAAACACCTGCCGCAGACTCTTTTTACCTTCGAGGTCACCAAAGTTGATTAAAGTATATTTTGTCCCAGCTGCCTCCTCAATCCTTGTCAGCAGCTGGATTAACTCAACCTGCGCCAAATCATTTGGGAATGCAGCATCAAGTGCAAGTGTAACTGGCCTCTTTGCTTTCTCCTCATTCACTAAATTTTGCAGCACTGATTGTTTCGCTTTCATTCTTTCCAGTATGTCTCTTTGCTGTGAATTTGCTTCTACCTGCGATAACACAGCACTCAGTAGAGGCAAAACTCCCACAAGCACCATCAGGATGAACAGGCCCCCTGTCACTGCAGCTACGGCATAGCTCCTGCCCTGGGCAGTGGCCAGCAATTTTTTGATTCTTGTACGTATTGATGTTTTGGGCATATTAACTATCTAGCTTGCCTCTGTTTGCACTGGTTGCTATATCTGCATATATCACATATTTACCTTGTACATCTTCTCCCACACCACTTTCTGTATCCAACTCCAGCCTGGCGTTTGAAAACGTTGTCGACGCTTTCATCTGCTCTTCGATCCCACGAAGTATAGCCAGGGATTCACTACCTCTCAAAGTAACTTTTTCTCCAGTGATCAATACATCTATCTTGGCAGCAGGGTTTACAATATAGCTTTGAACCTCCGCCAACACAGCCGCATAACTTGTAGACTTCTCCCAAAGCTTTGTATAGGTGCGCGACTTTTGCTGGATATCACGCAGCTTTGGCTCCACAGTTCCGAAGTATTGATCCAACACTACAGCTTGCTCAGCCAATGACTCCTGGAGATGTTGTCCTTCCAAATCAACAATTACTTTGGTAATAAATAACAGTGCTACCATCAGCTCACATACCACTATCACTACTCTTGCCCTTTTTACAAGCCACTCATAAATCTTATCCCAGGCAGTAGGAGGAGAAACCTGCGGTTTGAGAAGATTAAATATATGTCTCCTTCTTTTTGATTCTGTCGAGGCGGGCATATAAACAGTCTAAGGATTTGAGAGCATAATGTCAAAATCACAATTCTGCTAAACTGTGTGGATGGAAAGCCTCCTTTTTGATCTCGGTACCAAAACACTTAAACTGAGCACTCCAGATAGAGTCAAACTGCATAAGTGGGAAGAGCTATACAATCAGATTGGTCTAGAAATTGAAAACCTCTATCGAAAACTAGACTCAACAAACACAGGCTCAGACACATCCCTGTTCAACAATTTACCTCCAGACGTATCTACAGAAATGAGTACAGAATTGTTCAACTATCTGAAGGTTATTATACAGTTATCACAAGATACAAATGGACTTTACCATCCTACAGACGTGACTGGCGAACTAAATTTATCCCGGGTTATAAACATATCTGCTTCAGAAGTAAGAAAACTTCAAGACATCAAGATCTCAAATGAGTTGCTGAACTTATACATTGTTGACTTTGTGGATAGAATCTTGGAAAGAAGTACCATCATTGATAACTACTTTTTAACTTTTTCTGGTAGCTATGTCGGGAGGGGCAACCTTTCCTGGGAAATTTCATTTCCCCATCCGATACGTGACGAACTTCTACAGGCACATATTGCAGATGGGGCGCTTTCTTCAGATTTTGTCCTCACAAAGCCGTCAGCATTACACGCTTCCACAAATCCGTTTTCTGGAGGAGGAAACAACTTAATTGCAGCTGTTGTAAAAGCAGAGGACGTACTTTCCAGCTATGTGATGACGAAACTAATTTTGGCAAGTGGCCACGAACTAAATGCTCGCCGGCTAGCAAAATGGAACAAAGACAGTGTTTATATCATTGACCAAACAGGCGAGATAATTCAGATTAACCCCTTACTCCAGGATAATCCTTCCCAGCTCTGAGTAGTCCCCAAGATCCAGCTTTACCACCTCATAGCCGTCTGTGAGGAAAAGATTATCGCCCACATAAAGTGCCCGAGAAGAGTAATATCGACTGCTAATATAGGATGTGTCAAAAGCAGTGGGGATCCTGACTACTTCTACAATTTCTCCAGCCTTAACCTTCAATAGTGCAAACCCAGTGAACTCAGTCTCATAGCTCCAATCCTCAACACCCTCTTTCATCAGGGATACTGGGATAACGATTAAGCCATTATCCTCATCAAACATGAGCGCTTTATGATCATAGAGTACCTGAGATGTACTACCTCTGCCCCCCATTGTTAACTTACCCTCCTCTTCAGGATTCGTAGGATCTTCAACATTAAAAATTGCTATCTTTAGACCCAACTGCCTAGTCTCTCTAGTTGTTTCCTCCGAGTCAATCCCAAAACCTATCAACCTGTTGCTGCCATATGGGTGAAGATAGTTTGAATAGCCTGGTATCTTTAGTTCTCCCAGAACTTGCGGTGTGGTAGGGCTTGAAAGATCTATTACAAAGAGTGGATCTATGTTTCGGTATGTCACTAGATAAACCCTATCACCAATAAATCTTGCTGAGTAAACTGTCTCTGTAGGCGCCAAGCCAGTAAGCTCTCCCTCCACTTCCAAGCTCTCTCCGTTCAGCACATAAACACTATTTGTCGGGATATAATCTGGGGCTACCCCCGTCTCTGTAGTTACAGCCCGTAAATAACCACTGTGCTCATCTATACTGAACTGATTAAGTAATGTCCCTTCAATTTCCCCCAACCCCCCAAACTCAAAACCATCATCTTTAAAGTTAACCTGTAGAATAGTTGTCTTATAGTCGGTATCTGTGACAACAGGAGTAGGACAG
>CAZGHV010000072.1:0-5199 GCA_964525705.1 uncultured Candidatus Saccharibacteria bacterium
GAAACTAAGGGGTGGGTGGTCATTTCGCAAGGATATACTGAACCGGGGCAGGTGATAGAGGCTCTGTACTCTTCAGATAATCACAACGGCTGGGGAACTGGAGATAATGATACTCGTTTTAGCACGATAGATGGTGTGGGGACACCGGTTTCATATCTCAGGGCTGTCAACGATTCTGCTTTCACATATCACTTTACTTGGACAGATTGGGGTTGGCGTTCAAACGGCTATTCCTTGTCCGATTTTGACCGTATGTTGCAGTTTGCAGAGACAGATACCTATCTTTATGCTAGCTCTCGTAGTTACATAGCGACTATGCGTGCTGCGCTGGGTCAGGTAGTGGCAGTGAATTTTGAACGTGATACCTCTGGGAGGGTAAGGCGAGTGTTACTTACTGGAAATACTGGTGCTACGATGCCTATGGCTGGGTGGTTTTTTAAGATGGTGTGGAATTCCTGGGCGGATAGTCCAAGACCTCAAAATGCAAATGTAATTTCTGTGCCAGCGGGGCAAGTCGAGACGGTTTACTATGGCCAAAAAATATCTGCAGGTACGGTGATCACAAATGGAGGGCTAGCTTCTCCCATATATGGGGTAGTATCTGGGTTTACTAGGGATGGAAATGGCCAGCTCACAGGAGTATTGATTTCTGAGCAGGATTTCATATACAGCCTCACGTACTTTTTGTTGCAGGCGTGATAAACTAGCATATGGCAGAAGTAATTCCATCGGCTTCTAGCGCAGTAGATGCTGGCGCATGGACAGAAGTGGTAAGCAAACAATATATGGATCGGGTCTTGCCAGAGCATCAAACTTCTCTGCTTGGGGGGATCCAGTTGCGCCCTAAGAATTTGCGGTTTGCCACTCAGAATAAAGGTGAAAAGGTGTATATCTTATTAAGAAGACACTGGGTGACAAATTTTGGCTGGCTTTCATCTGCAGTATTCTGGTCTTTCATCCCACCATTGGTGCTAATGGGCGTTGATCTAGTTCTGCGATTTAGCGTAGTAGACTTTTTGGGGGTAAAGTTGTTCACAGTGCTGGCGCTCACATTTTATGGCGTGCTAATCACTTTTTGTTTGCGAAAGTATCTAGACTGGTACTTTAATGTGTACATCGTAACGAACGAAAGAGTTATAGACTATGATGTGAAAGTGGACGTGGTAACCAGAGGCGCATCTGAGCTCACACTTGATAATATTGAAGAGGTACGAGAGGAGAGCGTGGGCGTGATTGCTAGTTTGCTAAATATGGGCACCGTGCAGGTATTTAGTGCTGCAAATAAGAAAGTGATAACCTTTCAGAATGTAGGACGGCCGACATTTGTGCGTGACATAATTGCCGATTTAGCTAAATTAATTCGTGATGTAAAAGATGAACCCTGAAATTGCCGGTCTGGTTAGCCCCGAAATAGCACAGCTGGTAAGGCTGTTTGCGTTGGTGGCGAGCTTATTGCATTTGCTGTTTGTTTTTTTATTATTACGACAAGCAATAGGTGCTGCCAAAATGATTACAACAGACAGTACTGGCAAACTGATAGCATTGGTGGCTATACATACCATGCTGTTGATGGGTATACTATTGTTGGTAGTCTTCTATTAATTTTAATAATCGGTGAGTAGATTATGCTTGAAATAAAAACCGAGTTTACGGTAGCAAAACCCACAAAGCGTAATTGGTGTGGAGTATATGGTTACAGACCAGAGGAACCGGGGTTGGAACGTCTGTTTGGCGAAATGTTTGCAGTCATGTCAATTAGTGCTGAGATTGATTTCAATCTCACTCCTATGGGAGGGCTTTTATTTGATGAACTCCAAGATGCTTATTTCCGGGAGTCAGAACCGAGACCTGCTACTTTCAATGATTTTGAGAAGGCTTTGGTCAAAGTTAAAAAACGTTTAGAGGCTATACTTGAGCGAGAGCAAGATTTGGCGAATACTGGTATTGATCTCGAGATGAGTGTGGTAGTGGTTAAAGGGAATGTTATTTTTGGTGGCTTAGTGGGAGAGGCACGCATTCATATTTATCGGGCGGGCAAAGCTGTGGAAGTGGGACAGTCATTTATAGATCCAGATATGGACGGCTTTATGCGCAGCGGCAGTTTGAAGCTTGAACCTGATGATAGGCTGTTGTTAAGCACTAGCCAAGCTGCAGACAAGTTGGACGAGCTTGCGGATAAAGTGATGGGAGGATTTATGTTAGCTAATAGTGGTATTGGCGAGGGGGCACTGTTGTTGCTAGGTTATGGATTGGTATATTTACCACAGAAAAAGATTGTGAATCTGACACCTGTTGTGAGCGATTTACAAGATAAAGATTTAGAGCTGGAGGATAGCTCGGAATCTGTCCCAGAGGAGGCGGAATCTCAGTTGATTGCGGATCCTACGTCAGAGTTAAGTTACGAAGATAATTTTCTGGAGGAGCAGGATGAGGAAGGGGAAGACAAAGAGAGTAGATTGGTGCTGTTTCAGCAGCAGGCTATGGCCGTGGCTTCTGGACTGAAGGGTAGATCTGTATCGTTTTTTGATGACTTGCGAAAACGTATCCCACAGAGGAAGAATTTGGAGCAAATGGACAACGGAGTTGAACGATACTCGCCTTCGCCTTATAAATCTACCGCTGCGTCCGTGTCTCAGTTGGCTGTACGTATAAATTCTTTGCGCAATGCGCTTTCTCGGATGAAAACAAGAGGTCTTCCTCGTAGCTTACCTGTTGATTTGAGGATGATGACTGCTGGTAAATGGAAGACGATAATAGTTTTGGTTATAGTGCTGGTTGCTGTGCTGTTTCTGGTTATTCGAAGACATAATGAGCAGGTGGAAATCGAGAGGCAGCTGCAGGCTGTACAGTCGCAGATAGCCGATTTGGCTGGGAGGTGGCAACAACTTAAAGTGGAGGCTAGTGCTGTAGGAATTGGTGACAGATCGGTAGAAGAAAAACAATCGGTGCTGGTACAGATATCTGCTGCAGAGACCGAGGCAGTATCACTTTTGGAGAAAGGCGTGGATGTCCAAACTCTAGAGGGTTTGCAAGTCGAGATGCAGCAGGCAAAAGAAGGGGTGCTTAACATTCGTAGCTTCACAGAGCCTCAGATAGTCGCAGATTTGGGGTTGATATTTCAAGGAGTGGAGACTGCAGCGATTGCGTATTCAGGAGGAAATATATTTGTAGCTGACAAGGCGAGGGGTGAGATTTACAGAATGAATACTGCTCTAGGAAGTGAAGCGGCAGTTTTTGCTACTGGGCTAACTTCCCCTTACTTACTGACATTGGATCAAAATGGAAATATCCTGGTAGTAGATCAGTCCGCAGAGTCCGTGTTGTTGTCTATTGATCCTACTTCGGGTGAGTCACGCAGGCTGCCGGGACTATCGCTTGCTCGTATGGGTATCTTCACTGCTGCAGATGTCTATGATGCAAATGGCGCGCTTTATACTGCGAATACCGCAAAAACAGCGATTTTTAAGCAGGAGGCTGGCGGGAGCACCTTCCAATTACCAAATGATAGTGCGCCTTGGCGTTCAGATCCAGACTTTGCATCTATTCGTGACTTAACAGTTGATTATTCGATATTTGCGCTTGTCGGGGGAAGGGGTATGTTGCGGTATGAGGCTAGCCAGCCTGCAGACTATGTAGCCACAGGATTTCTACCAGAAGATTTGACTGCAATTGCAAATGCGGTAGCATTTGAACTTACACCCACAAAAATATATATTGCAGATCCGCTTAACAAACGGGTTATAGTTGCTGAGCGCACATCTGTAACCACCTTTACATACTTGGAGCAGTATAAATATGTAGGCGAGAAGGAAAACGTGATGTCTGAAATAAAGGATATAGTAGTGAATGAGGCTATAGGTAAAATGTTTGTGCTGGATGGACCCAGAGTGCTGCGGTTTGATATATAAACTTAGCTAATTATGCCTTTTTCCTTCTCAGCGTTATAATGCGCTGCTCATGAAAGTAGTTTGTGAAAACAAAAATGTAAATCGTAGCTATGCAGTGGAGGAGAAGTTACAAGCGGGGATGGTGCTCTATGGATGGGAAGTGAAATCTTTGAAGGCTGGACATGCGAATATGGCGGGTGCATATGTTGCATTATTGCAAAATGAGCTGTATTTACTTGGTGCGCATGTTTCCAGCTGGAAAACATCTCGGGCTATGTCGGATGATATGATGAAGCGTACCCGTAAGTTGCTGATGCATAGAAATGAAATGGACAAAATTGCCAAATGGGTGAAGCGTGTAGGTAATACTGTGGTCCCGGTTTGTGTTTACATTGATGACAATGGTCTACTCAAACTCCAACTTGGCTTGGCACGTGGGAAAAAGGCATATGAACGCAAAGAGGATGTAAAGAAAAGAGATTTGGAGCGTGAAATGAGGCGAGATTTATGATATAATAGTTATATAGCAAAAGTGCAACCTGTACCTACAAATTTAAACGAATTGTTGCAATTGGTAGGGCTACCTCTGCCTACTGCAACAGATGATAATGGAATGCCCTACTGGATAGTTGAGGGGAGTAGAATTAATTGGGCACAGATGGAGCAGGTATTGTGGACTAAGCTTGAGAATATGAAGAGGCAAGGTAGCTCGGGAGGTCACAGCATGGAAATGCTGCCAGTAATTCCGGACATGCCATCCGATCCAGAAAAGGGCGTCGAGGCCAAATATGAAACTAGAGTGGAGCAGAGAGTCGAGCAGGAAGCTGGGGCGGAAAGGCTTGCCCAGGGAGATGCTCAGCCAACTTCTGCAGCCAGTACATCTACTTCCAGCCACAAATCTTCATATGTGGGTGAAGGGCCGACCTTAAAAAAAGTTGACACCGCCGATCCAGGCTCCATGAAACAATTTACTGAGGAGAACAAAGATGCACCGCCCACAAGTTCAAACCGGTTTTTGGCTGAGATGCTGACAAAAATATTGCGTATTCTTTCACTCCAGAGCTGAAATCATTATCTACACCGTGCTAAACTGATGTGTGATCAATTCTGTCCGATTACCGTCTATAGACTTGCGTATTATCTTGGCGATTGCAGCCGTAATACTGGCTTTGGTTTTGCTGGTGTTTATCACCCGCTGGTTAATAAAGTACTTACTGCGGGAAGTGAAGGAGACGACAATAAAATTAAAAGGGTTGCAAGTTGTATGCTTCGAAGTTCGTGTCCCAAATGATAATGAGACCCAGATAAATGC
>CAZGHV010000073.1:0-5190 GCA_964525705.1 uncultured Candidatus Saccharibacteria bacterium
AAAATACTTCTAACAGAGTTTAGGAAAAAACCACTCTAAAGTATCCTAGACCCATGACAATTAATAATTCGTTCTTAAAACGTCTACTAAAAACTTCGCCAATGATTTCCTCCCCACAATTACTGCATATTTCAAGTTCGTTCTATCATATGCGGAACAGAGCGCAGGAAATTTTACTCCTTGCATTTGCAATTTTACCTTAAAATATGGTCTGAAACTAGCACCATGACTTGATTGTACAGAGACAATTTTCTCTATTTCTGGTATCTGTTCTTTTACTAGCTCAGTCAACCTATCTGCAGTGGCAGATGCCTCTTCGCGACTCATTGCCACTATATCCAGTCCTAACATGTTTTCGTCAACAAAGTTAGCGTATTTATCGAGCAATTCCCCATACCCCAGCTTCCTAAGTGTTTCCGTATCTATCGACGTAGAATCGGCTCCGGTATCAATTTTTCCTTTAATTGTAATCTTTTCATCATTTACCCCAAAGATCGTCACATTCTCAATCACCCCAATCAACTGCTTCCCCGATACATTCTCAATTGTCTCCTCAATTTCTCCTCCAAACATATCCTTCCCCAAGCGGATTCCCTGCTGGATGCTAGAAACCTTGATACCCTTTGCGCGCTCCAGCCGAGAACGTAGCCCGTCTTCATTTGCAAGCTGGATAGAAAGACCTGGTCTGGCATTCAGCTCTACTACCAATGGGCCTAGCTCACGATCTATCAAGAAGTCCACTGCCGCAAATCCCAACTTTGTCGCCTTTTGTGCCTTTACTGAATACTCCAATAACTTATTCCAGTCTGGGATTTGCAGACCAGAAAGCCGTATCTTTGTATGCGGCACATGCTCGATTCCACCTTTTTTGCCAATAATTGCCGAGGTGACCTTGCCTTCTGCAATATCAATCGCAGCTCCGATTGCGCCCAATGCCAAATTGGCACGGCCTTGAGATTTCTTTGTGGGCAATCGCACATAGGACATAACAGGAATATTGTTATAGACTATTACCCGTACATCTGGAGTGCCTTCATATGTGTAGTAACGGAAGTCCTTGTGTGGTTTTACTCTTGTCTCGATTAATACCTTGTCCGGCTGGTTATAGAGAGAGTACTGACCATTAATAATCTCCCGCATGTGGTCTCGTAACTCGTCCTTGCTTACCTTTGTCTTATCCGCTTTAATCCAGTATCCATTCTTGCGATTGTAAAATATTTCGATACCTCCCCCTTCGATCCCATGCACAGGCTTGATCACAAAACTGTCGGGCAAACTGTCCAAGTCAAACTTTCTGAGCTCACGGAAATTCCCTATAACGGCGATTAGCTCTGGCGTAGGCACATCTGCGCTGTTCAAGATCTTCTTAGTGAGCACCTTGTCATCGGCAATCTCAAAGGCTTCCTGCAGATTATTGGGGCGAATATATTCTAAATATCTAGCATTAAGTCCCAAAACCTGATGCCGGTTTTTGAGGATACGAATTAGTCCCATTATTTCTCTCCTTTATCGTTATTTAGGATTGAATGAAAGCGGAAATACTCTGTCAGACGCAACCCAGTAAACAAACCAACAAACAGATTTATCAAAGCTAGGAACAATATTAGCCATGGTTCTCGCAGTAGCAGCTCCCTGAGGCCATTGATAGAGAAAAGCAAATACCCCACCATAGCCTGCAAATACGTCTCCAAACTAGAAAGCAACGCTGGCTTAAGACCTTTTCTGGCCTGAGTAGATATCAATCTCTCAGTGATTGCTGCAATTAGCACAATAGAGAACGTACTAATCCGCACAGCGATATTCTCATCAAAAATACTCAGCAGCAGCAGTGCAACAATCAGAATATTGGCAATTGCAATGTATATTAAAGAAACTTTGGGATAAAAATGTAGCCTAACCCTCCTTAGCGGAGCATACAATGTTGTAGTAGTAACAACTACAATCGCAAATAAAAGAGTGCCATACTTAAATCCATCCAGAAGCACAACATCCCCCGTAGTTCTATCTAGCCCTATTTCGATGAATGCATAGGCCAGTAGAATCGGCGCGTAAATACTCAGGCTTTTCAAACCAATAATGTGGCGGGAAATGGCGACCACTGTGGAGATAAGCGGCAGAAATAGCAACAAAACAATTAATGTAGTATCTAGTCCAGAACTAGTAAGTAGCGTATTTAGCTGCACAAGTTCGATCCTAACAAATTACTTTCGGATTATAACATCTGCAGCCAGGTTGTATAACCCATCTAAGTTCTAACCCCAAATGCAACTGTTAAACCAGCTAACTATATTTATACTACTTTAGCACCAATTTTTTAGCTCACCGGTCCAACGGCGATTGTTTCTAGTGGCTTATTGGCCAGGAGTTTATGCACAATCTTGTGGACTACCTCCAGTGTCAGCTTTGAGCATTCTATAGTTGCTCCCTCAGGAGAAACCAGCTGCCCAAAAAGAAAGAGGTTGTTTGCCACACTTTCTACCACTTCTCTAGCACCTCTTGCCCACCTGGTAGAGGTTGGCCAAGGGCTCGTTCTTTCAGAACCTGGTCTCAACGTGGAATAGAAAACGCGATCCAAACAACCAAGAAGATAATCCTGTAATAATTGACTGTAAACTTCCCACAGTATTTATGTGGCACATATTAAGTAGAGAAAGAATAAATTTACATGTACTAATAAGATATTCAAATACAAAGTGCTTTATAGTGCCCAATTTTGCAGCACACCCAGACCTCTTCATACCTGTAGGTAACAGTGCAGAACCTACAGCAAGCGATAGAGTAGCGGGAATACTAATCGGTTTCACATCCTTAGGTGACAAATTTAGAAATGTCAAATTGTCTACCATGGATAATATTTATCCTTTTCTTGTGGCTGTACAATGTGACATAAAGAATCTAGTTCTTATACTTGATATTTTCTTTTTAACTGCTTCTTTAATCTGGACTCTCAGAGCTAATCAGATACCAATTCAAAAAGAAGATGTTTGGGAATTGTTGAAAGAAATGGTAGGCAATATGATTGTAAAAGACACGCTTGGTTTAAACAGTTACATAACCCATCTTTTGATTGTTCCTTTACGAGGAACGGAAGACTAAACGCCTCAAACCTCCGCCTTGGAAGGCGCACTATCTTTCCTATCCAGATAGATTATTGCTCGAAGGCAACTCTATACCCGAGGTGGGACTCGAACCCACAAGGCTGATAAAGCCAACGGATTTTAAGTCCGTCGTGTATACCAATTCCACCACTCGGGCTGCTAATTAGTTAGAATGATAGCATGAAAGAGCAATTACCTGTTGAACAGATACAAATTTGCTCAACTGCAAATAAAAAAGCGTCGATTCTGAGCTTACTTATCCGTTTCAGTGGTTGAACCTGTGGTAGGTTTTATCTCCATTGACTCCACTAGCTCAGCCTCTTGTGCATCACGAGGAGGATGGTTCTTGTCTGCGGCCTTCTTACTATCAGTGCTACCCGGCTCCAATGCATTTTCTATAGAACGAGATATATCTTCACCCATCCTCTCCATTTTTTTACCCAGATTCTCTCCCCAGCTTTTCCATTCCTGCTCTGTTTTACCGCCCCACTTGCCATCTTTGCCACGGAAAACAGCGACCCAGAAAGGGTTTATAAGCACAAACACCCCGACACAGACTAAGATAATGGGAAGCAACACCCTGTTTATGTCCGCAGTCGCACTTCCCCCCAAAATTGCCACACTGGTGGTTGCACAAAAAACTAGACCAGTAATTGCCAGCAATATAAATGCGGGGATCAAAAAAGTATTCTCACGGCTAAACAGCCAGGCTAGCAAAAATGAAAGTGCTACCGAACCTGGGTACATAAATGCTGTAAACAACCATAAACCATCAATTTTCAGCAAACTTGAGCCCACAGTGTTAATGAAGAAAACCAAAGCTAAACAGACTAAAATAGTTCCAGGAATGACAAGTCCTATATCGCCGGTGCGATTTCTGCTAAATAGAAACTTTCCCCAGAAAAACAAGCCCGGGATCAATAAGAATATAGGCCACAGCAACCCCCAATTAATCCGAAATTCAGGTATAAAGCTACTAGCTAACCATAGACCTCCGAACAAAATTAACATGGAACCTAGAAAAAGTTTTCCTCCTCGCTCTGACATACGTTTGTCCTAATATATATCTAAATATTAAGTTTTTGCGCAGCAATTGTCAAATTCACCTTGAGTTCTCAATCTCCAATTTGACGCTAGCAAGTGTATACTATATATTATATATAGAGAATTTACAAAACTTTTATTTTTTAGTCACTCTAAATATGGACACACAGTTCAAAGTAGTGCTAATAGAAGATGAAGTCCTTTTGCTTCGCATGTATCAAGAGAAGCTTGAGAAAGATGGAATAGTCGTATTTACCGCTACAGACGGTACAGAAGGCATGCAGTTGCTTAACGATGAGTTACCAAGTATCGTACTGTGCGACATTATGATGCCAGGAACCAATGGTCTGGAATTCTTGAAGATGAAACAGGCCAGCGACAGACCAGAAGTGCGTGACATCCCTGTAATCATGCTCAGTAACCTGGATGATGAGCAGATAATCAGTGAGGCAAGAGAACTAGGGGCAATCGATTTCATTGAGAAGAGCAAGTCCGATCCTCAGGATGTAGTCGCTAGAATTAAGCAAATGACTAAATTAAGCCAAGCAAACGACCAAGCATAAAGATTGTGACCCACTGGATATACCGTGAAGATAAGAAAAGCCCTCACTTGATGAGGGCTTTTTTGTAACCAACTGTCCTATCTAAACTTTGTACCCAGACTCCAACTGTTTTGACAACTTGTATGCTGGGTAAAGCGCTCCCAGTGATATCAAAATAGAGACCAAGAACGTATTTAGCATCGATAACTCAATTGCCTCCAATAGAAGTACCCTAGGCTTGCCCACAAAAAGCATCCCGATTACATCTTGATTTGTATCTTGTAGTGGGATATACGCTCCGTGGTATTTGCTGTTTATTACATCTACAGTGCCAGAATACTCCTCTCCAGATTTTAAGACTCTCTCAATTACTTCCGCATTTGTATCCTGGGTGTTTTCGCGACGTGAAACACCATCGGGAGATAGCAGTGTCGTGGCAGCACGGCGATCACCTGCATAAACAGTCACTTCCATCCCAGTTTGCGCCTTTATTCTGTCCACAAAGC
>CAZGHV010000074.1:0-5035 GCA_964525705.1 uncultured Candidatus Saccharibacteria bacterium
ATTAGCTTGTAGTGCTCGCGGTCGAGATTTTGAGAGCGATCACTGTTTTGGTTCTGGTACATGATCTAACAATATGCCCTGAGTCAGACGGTGATCGCCCACAAGGTTAATTTTTCTGGTGAGAGGTTGAGTGCCGAGGGATTGTGGGGTAGAGTGTGAGCGTGGTCGAGTCTTTGGGGGCGATCGGGGTTGGGGGTGCGATCGCGGTCTAACAACCGCCCTGCAGGGGACTGAAGGACACCGCTGGTGCTGAGTCCGAGTTCTATGGCAGCCCCTGAGGGCGATTGTTATGCGGCTTAGTCCTGGGTGGGTGCTTAGCCAGAAGGATATCGGTTGTAGAGTTTAACCCCAACCGAGCCATCCTAGAAATGTCTGAAACAACAACCAGACGTTTAAACCAACAATAATAGTGCTAACAGCGATCGCTAAAATTTTAAGCCAGCGAGGATTAACAAACTCACCCATTAAACGGCGATCGCTTGTAAATATCACTAATGGAATCACGGCAAACGAAAGCTGTAGGCTTAATATCACCTGACTGAATACCAATAGGCTACCTGTGCTTTGTTCGCCAAAGAAAATAATAGCGATGAGTGCAGGGATAATCGCAATCAAACGAGTCGCCAACCGCCGTAACCAGGGAGGCAATCGGAGTTGCAAAAATCCTTCCATAACGATTTGCCCTGCTAAGGTTGCTGTCAGGGTAGAGCTTTGCCCAGATGCTAGTAAAGCAAACGCAAAAATAGCACTAGCCGCACTCACACCTAACAGGGGCGATAGCAATTTATAGGCATCCTGAATATCAGCAACATCGTGATTGCCTGAAACATGAAAGGTTGCAGCCGCAACAATTAAAATTGCTGCATTAATGAAGAGTGCCAGCCACAGGGCGACTGTAGAGTCAATGATGCCAAACTTGATCGCTTCTTGCTTCTTCTCGGAAGTTTGATCCCAAGCACGAGTCTGTACAATCGAAGAGTGTAGATAAAGGTTGTGAGGCATCACTGTAGCACCCAAGATGCCGACAGCAATGTAAAGCATTTCTCGATTTTGCACAATTTGGTGATCGGGGACAAAGCCGAGCAAAATCCCACCCATGTCTGGGCGCGAGAACAAGATTTCAGCCGTAAAACAACCTGCGATCGTGGCAACCAGTATGATCACGAGGGCTTCAATGTATCGGAATCCTTTTTGTTGCAATAGCAGCAGCACGATCACATCCAGTGCCATGATACAGACACCCCAAGCTAGGGGTAGCCCAAACAAGAGTTGTAGCGCGATCGCACTTCCCAGTAACTCGGCTAAATCACAGGCAGCAATGGCAATCTCACACAACACCCAAAGCACAAAATTAACTCTTGGATTGAAATAGTCTCGACAGGCTTGAGCTAGATCTCGCCCTGTTGCTACACCTAAGCGAACGCACAGGGATTGCAACAAAATCGCCATTAAATTCGAGAGCAAAATCACACTCAACAAGGTGTAACCAAATTTAGAACCTCCAGCAATATCCGTTGCCCAATTACCAGGATCCATATAGCCCACAGACACCAAATATCCAGGTCCCGCATACGCCAACATTTTGCGCCAAAAGCCCTTGTGGGTGGGAATGGCAATCGTGCGATGCACTTCTGGCAAACTGGGTTGGCATTTAGAAACATCCATTGATTTCGTTTTTCATAATTCTTTCATAATCTAATCTACTATGCCTGGAAATCTGAGAGAGTATCTTTACGAAAGGTAACATCCATGATTTCCTACATACACATTGAGAATGGAAACTATTCTATATATGAACATACATTCATGCTTTTGCAGAAAATGAATTACAATCTTGAGGTAGTTCCACTGACGACTCTGCTAAGTTCCAGGGTTTACAACAATGCCCCATCAGCATTCTCATAGCCATCACGACAACTCTCATGCTGGACATCATCATGCACCTGCCGACTATAATCGTGCTTTTGTTGTTGGGCTGATCCTCAACGGCGGTTTTGTCTTAACAGAGTTCAGTTTTGGATTATTGGCGAACTCAGTTGCCCTGATTGCGGATGCGGGGCACAACCTCAGTGACGTTTTGGGATTGTTACTAGCCTGGATTGCGAGTTTGTTAGCCCGTCGGCAGCCATCTACCCAATATACCTATGGGTGGCGTAAGTCATCAATCCTGGCTGCTTTTCTGAATTCCATCTTTTTACTGGTGGCAACAGGTGGCATTGTGTGGGAAGGCGTTCAGCGTTTCTTAAATCCTGGTGATGTCAATGGAATGATCGTCATCGGCGTTGCTGCGGTTGGAATTGTGATTAATACGGGCACTGCCTTGATGTTTTTGTCAGGACGTAAAGGTGATATGAATATCCGAGCAGCGTTCCAACACATGATGGCGGATGCATTGGTTTCAGTCGGTGTAGTCTTAGCAGGGATTGGAATTTTATTGACTCGCTGGTTGTGGCTCGACCCAGCGTTTAGCTTGATTATTAGTGCTTTAATCATTTTCAGCACTTGGGGGCTATTGAAAGATTCGTTTCACTTAGCAATTGATGGAGTTCCACATAACATTGACGAGCGTGCTGTTCACACTTATCTCTCTGAGCGTCCCGGTGTGACCCAGGTACATGATTTACATATTTGGAGCATGAGTACGGTAGAAACTGCGCTGACAGCTCACCTAGTCATTCTTGCGGGACATCCAGGCGATGAGTTTCTTGCTAAGATTTGCCAGGAGCTACACGATCATTTTGGCATACACCACACCACTATTCAGATTGAAATTGGTGACTCAAGTCATTCTTGTCAACTTGAATCGAAGTGCCGAGTTTAGCAATAAACACCGCATAACAATCCCCTTGCAGCGGACGGTTGAGAGATCTTGGTGAGGAGGCAAAGGTTACTTGCCGCCGCTGAAGGGCAACGTTAGGACTCTTGAAGCTGAGGAGTTTTCAAGTTCTTGACGTGCGATCGCCTCGACTTAAAGTTCTTTGCATGATACAAAAGGTTTGAGTGTTGGGGTTGTCCTAACCAGGTCATTGCAGCGGACGGGCGGGCGATCGCTCCCGGTGAGTGAAAGTTTGTTAACCGCCGCTGAACTCCAGGCCGTTAGGGGGGCAAGGTTGGACTTGGCAGAGGATGGGAAGACTTGATCGACATATGAAAAGGCTTGTTATTGAAATCCCAATCATCTTGGCCTTAATAATAAAAAATTAAGAAGTGATTTTTTGTGATTTTCAGGCTTGCAAGCTTTAACTATGTTTGCCTCTTAATGCAATGAATAAAGTACTAACGCTTCTTTCAACCTGTCTTATTGTTTTATTAACGTTATCAGCATCTAATCAAGCTACCAATTGTGAAGCTCCGAGAAACTTAATTGCACAAGCTCAAAAGTGTTGCAAATACTGTAGTTCAGGTAAAGCGTGTGGTGATACCTGTATATCCGCTAATTATACTTGCTCAAAACCACCCGGATGTGCCTGTGATGGCCCATCACCCTCACCCAGTCCAACTCCACAAGGCTGTAAAGAAGAAATTAACTTAAATCCTACAGGAGAGATGTCCAGTCGTTCTGGATCAGAATGCAAAGATTTCTTAATATCTGTCAAATACCACGATGGCAAATGTGGGTTTACGGGTATTAAAACTGCTGAAGTCAGAGGCTCAGTCATAACAGCCGTTTCAACAAGTTGTACTGCGTGTAATCCTCCCAGATCCTCATTTTCAATCTATGCAGATGGCAAAGTGACTGGTATAAGCAATGTTGCTCAGATTGTTTCTGTTACATGCGCAGCCAAAAAACCTTCTAGGAAGGCTTGTGATACAGCAATCAAGCTTTTAACCCAGTATGAAAGGTTGGCTGCAAAGTATGATATTAAAATATCGAAGAAAAGACTTGAGGAGTTGAATCGAAAAAGAGACAATGAGACTATTACTGTCTACGACTTGCCTGCAGGTCTACGTGAGCTATTTCCGGGAGAACTAAAAGGATATAATCTTAAAGAAATTAGAGATCTTTGTAAATAGCTAAGAGGACTTCATGTATCCCGAACTTGATAATCTAAGTTTACCAGAACTAGTTGAGCGATTCTGGGATAGGCGACCAGATGAAGAGGACGACGGAGATGGAGTTATTTATTATTCTGAAGTAACACTACGAATGATGAAGTATGGCCAAGAAGGAATTGAGTTTCTCTTAGATACTGCCCATCATTGCAATCTGGGACAACTACGAAGTATTTTGCTGGCACTCAGTTTTCCCCCCTATATAGATGACCCTAGAATTGATCACTTGGTAGAAACTTGTTTAGATGCTCCCCATCCGATTATTATTGCTGATGCCGTTCGTGCCTTGGCCTCCAGGGGTAAAGCCGAGTTAGTTAATCGGGTACTGAGCTTTCAAAACCACTCCTGTGAGTATGTGCGGGGCAGTGTGCTGTATTTTATGCGTAAATTCTATCCGCAGCAAGCTCTGCCTTTACTTCTAGATGCATTGCATGACCCTCATTATATTGTGCGTGAAAGTGCAATTGATGAACTGGATGACCTAGGGGATGTAACTGCTATTCCTGCAATCGAACCATTGCTCACTGACCCTGAAGGAGATGTAAGGCAAGCGGCTAGAACTGCAATTGAAAATTTAACTAATCGCCTCCATCACCCAGAAAACTATCTGGAAGACTAGTAGAATTTAACCATAATTATAAAACTTACATTACTAATTCTATATTGGTAGTTGTATTACGTATGCGATATCCCAACCTTGGTTGAGGCGGTATAGAGAGTCCCCGCCAGAGAGTTATCAACTCAGTGCGTAGGGAAACTCAAGGGGCGATCGCTCTCCTCCTCTAACCCGCAGTCTGCCTAACCAGGTCATTACAGCGGACGGGCGGGCGATCTTCTGACGTGGGTAGCCTAACCAGGTCATTGCAGCGGACGGGCGGGCGATCGCTGCCGATGAGCCAAAGTTGGTCTGCCGCCGCTGAACTCCAAGCCGTTATGCCGCCATTAACTAGTTAAGATTTTACTCAGGTCTATGGTTCAACTT
>CAZGHV010000075.1:0-4985 GCA_964525705.1 uncultured Candidatus Saccharibacteria bacterium
GAAGACTTGCGGAAAATGTTACGTAATTCTTAATCAAACTGGGCAAGACCCTTTCTAATCTATGATGATTGAATCTCTAAGCCAGAAAAAATTGACGGAAGCGTTGAATTGCATCCTGACCAAAACTAGAGCAATTACTAACGCCGATGTAGTCGAAGTATTTGGGAAATGCAGAAAAGTAAATGTTCAGGCTATTTGGGAAATCAATAAGTACTGGGGGGGCCTGCAAGCATACGCTATAAGCAATAATAACCATCGGTTCATCAAGGGCAGAGAAGGGCTACCTTCGGAGCACGTGATAGGTATTATTGTTTCCGACAGACTGGCTGCCTGGTTCAATGGTAGGTTTGACCAGATCACTTTTAGCGCCGAACAAAAGATTATCATCCGGGTGCTAGATAATCCTGAGCGCCTATCGGATGACATAGCGTTGCATCTACATGAGGAATGGGATGTCACAAGGCTTGTACTAGACTACCACTAGCCAAGTCTAAACTCAGAGCATAAACCATGGGTTGCCCCCCAACTATCGTTGTAAGGTTGCTATAATTACACATGAAATTATTTAAGAAACTCACTGCTCCAGTACAGGCAAAGCTGCTGGAAAAGCACATGTGTCCTGCTTGCACACGCAACTTAGACCGGAGTACCCGTCGTCAACCTCTTACAAATGACACCGAGTTGGTGGAGTGCCAATGTGGCAGAAAATTCCACCACACAAAATCACACCATCGTTACCGCAGACAGATAGAGCAAGAATAAACCGTGGGTAGGTCATATCTCAGCTACAAGCCTGCAGATTTTCAAGTACAGGTCAAAGAAGCTCCGTTACTCCCAGGGTGCTACATTTATAGGAATAAGCACAGCAAGATAATCTATATTGGCAAAGCAAAAGTACTCCGCAACAGAGTGCGCAGCTATTTCTCAAACTATAAGCGCCTAGAGCCCAAGATCGCCAGCATGATCAAGCTGGCACAGAACGTAGAGTTTATGGTCACAGACTCCGAAGTAGAGGCTCTCATTCTAGAAAGCGTTTTGATCAAAAAATATAAACCCAAATATAACTCCATGGGCGTTGACGACAAAAGCTATGCCTATGTCGAATTTGACTCCATTTCTACCTCAAAAGGCGAGTTCATATCTATTCCTACAATCACAGTTACCAGGGAGCCCACCAAATCAGGTGAATATTTTGGACCCTACCCCGACTCTCGCACAGTTAAAAGATTGCTGCGCAAGCTTAGACGTATTTTTCCTTACTGTACAAGCAGTAACAAAGTGATTATTCCCACAAATAGGCAAGAAAAAGTGATCGCCAAAAACCCACGACCTTGTTTTCAATCTCAAATAGGTCTCTGCCCTGGAACATGTGCTAGCTTAGTAACCAGAGCGGAACTAGAGCAAAACCACAAAAGAATAAAGCAGTTTTTCCAGGGTCAAAAACAGGACTTGCTGAATGAATTTGAGTCCCAAATGCGGTCAGCTGCAAAAGCTAGAGACTATGAGCAAGCAGCCAAATTGCGCAATATGATAAACGATATTAAGTATGTGGGCAGCAATTTGCACATTGGTAAAGATATTGACGAGGTAGCAATTATGCAAACAAAACAGGCCCGCAGAGAGCAGAGTGTAGCTCAATTAATACAAGAGCTAGACTTCCCTCAAAACAAACTGCAGTTGCAAGCTGGCATTCGCATTGAATGTTATGATATTTCGAATATTCAGGGTAAATTTGCTGTGGGTTCTATGGTGGTTTTTGTAGATGGGCAGGCAGATCCGAGCCAGTATCGTCGCTTCCGCATCAAAGCCCCTAGCGAACCAAACGACTTTGCGATGCTACAAGAGGTACTAAGTAGACGCTTTGCTAGATTTGCAAGACTCAATAAAAATCATCAAATTGCATCACAAATGTCTCTAGACACATACACGGACATTGAAGGGTTTTCCCCAGCAAGCAAAAGCATAACCGGAGCAGATGAAAGCTTTTCTCAAATACCAGACTTGATAATTATAGATGGAGGTAAAGGACAATTATCTTCATGCTTTCGCATCCTAAGCAAATTTGGACTAGCAGACAAAATACCCATAGTGGGTCTAGCAAAACGTGAAGAAGAAATTTTTAAAATAAGTCATCAATTCCCAGATCCCTATGCACCACAAAGATTTAGTTCTCCTAGGATAGATGAATTTGCGAGCATTCGCCTCCCAAAGAGATCCGAAGCACTATATTTAGTCCAGCGAATCCGAGATGAAGCCCATCGATTTGGGATTACATACCATCGTCACCTACGGTCAAAAGCATTCACAAAAACTTAGAAACTACCACATTTCATCTATTTGAGAGCATATATTTTGTTGCTCTACCACGTCCCTCAATCTTGAGCATTTTTTTGCGTACCAAATCATTCAAGTCACGAAATGCTGTCATCGTAGATACATCCATCATTTGGCAATAATCTTCCCTTCCCAACGTAGGTATAGTTTGCAAATACCGCAACACTTTAAGTTGTCTTTTGTTTAGCTCAAGAAATGGCTGCTTTGTCCCTTTTTCTTCCTCTGCCAGGTATTGATCTACTTCTACCTTATTTTCTTGCAAATCCTTGGCCATCGCCAGAGCAAACCTCTCTATCCATAATGTTATGTCCTGATTTCGCTTAGCATAGCTCCAGCCCTCTGCATACTCATCCATGTGAATATCAAAATTGCGCACCACAGGAAGATAAGTTCTATCTGCATAACCAGCTTGGAACAAGAGATAATCTCCCAGCGCCAATATCGTCAGCTTGTTTCCAGCTGCAAACGGCATAATTTCTACCAATCGATAAATAACGATACCAATAGCAATGACTCTGTTTATCTTTGATCCATCCGTCATAAACCATTCAAACAGCTCTCGCAGGTCGTTCTCAATATTTGCCAATTGGTAATTGATATCCCTAAATGAGAACCAGTCATCTGCAGTGTCCAATTTATCTCCCTCTGCACGGAAACGGACATCCCAGGTTTCACGCCAGTCTGTGAGCACAATCTTGTTTAAATGCAGCAATAAACTAAACCCAATATCTGTTACCTGCTCATTTAATCCAGCTCGATTGTACTCCAGAACATTGCGGAAGTTGTTGAGCACACTCAGTTTATCGGCTGGTAACTCCAGTTTACGGCCTTCCGCCAAACGCTCAGCATCTCGCAACGTCAGCCCCATGCCCAGCATGTGAGATAGATGAAACAAGTTAAGAGCCTTTGATCTCTGGGTCAATTTTGACCGCACGTTATAAACTGGCGGAGCAACCTCCAGAGCAGTTTTAATAGACTCAATCTTGACTATTGCGTTAAGTAGCTTGTTTGAAATTGAAAAACTGGATTCTTGCATTTGTGAATAAAGCGCAATGTAATATAATGTGGGCAGATTAAGTTATGCCGACTTAGCTCAACTGGTAGAGCAGCGCCCTCGTAAAGCGCAGGTTGAGGGTTCAAGTCCCCCAGTCGGCTCCACAGTAATCATATCATTTTGTTACGGTTTGTGCACGAGTAGATTTCTGTAATAGATTTGTCGAATTCATCATCAGATCTCCTTTCTTTTCGTGATAGCATTCGCTTGATTGAAAAAACAGAGGTTTAAGAGATATTTTGCCTAACTAAAATATGCCAGGTTGCTGGAAATATAAATACTTCTCCAAGAAAAACTCAACCCAAGCTTAGATGCAAAGCGGCTACCAACAAAGCGTATACAGCACTTCGTACAATTTCTTTATCCCCATACCATACCCCGGTATGGTATCTGTCCTAAAGTGCAGAACACAGTTATGCGAATAAAAGACATTGCATCAACTCAGCTCAGAGCTACGAGCCAAGAGCATCTTCTTCACCAGCTCCCAGGGGAAAGGTCGGTCAAATGGGAATTGCACAGAGCCCTTTGCCCAAGTGTAACCATCCAGCTCTTTTAACAAATTGAGAGATAACTCCAGGAGTAGGGTGGAAGCCTATGTGCTTTGCATAGACCCCAAAATGGACTGCATTTTGCCCATTGAGAACATACGTAGGAATTCCATACCTTATTGTTTCTTCCGCCTGCGGCATAGTCTCCAGGATCACCAATCTCAGTTCCTGTGCAATACGCTGCATTTTGTCTGGCAAGGAATTTATGTATGATAAAACATCTGCGGTAGCTGAGGACATACTTACATTCTAAAGCATTTATTCACCAGTAGCTAGAAGTTAGTAAACAAAGGCTCCCCATTCAATTGTTCACCACGAATCTGATAGCTCAAACTCTTTCATTATCTCTTCTACTAAATCGCTTTTATCTCTGTTAAGCCTATATATTACAATATAAGTAACCCCGCTTTCAGTCTCTCTGCGCTCCCACTTAGCACCCCATTTCTGTAAATATTCAACTAAATTTATCCTATCATTGTTTGCGAAGATGTAAACGAAATCATCAGCCAGACTTTCAAAAGTTAAATATCCAAATTCGCTGGTGGAACTGATACAACTTAGTAAGGTGCGCAATTCGGCAAAAAACGCCGACTTTGAGACCGCATATTGTGCAAAATTTGCCGACTGAGCAAAAACGACATCTACTCCCTTACCTAGCTGCGGATGATTAACTGCGTTTACAGCATATAGAGGTTGTACTCGCGTATTTAAATCAGCCTTTTTCAGAATTGGATTATCCCCAGCAGAATGTACGCCTGTGTATATATATCTGGCCTGAGAAGCAATCCAGGCTCTATTCCGATAACATCAACCCCTGCAAGAAGTAACTCTTTCAATGTACTTGCACTTGTACCTGTGCCCACTTCAAGAACTCGGAACCCCGGTGTTTTCCAGCGTTCATATTCTTCGTGAGTTAGGCCGATATTCTTCCCTACCAGGAATGAAGTATCAGTCAAAAACCATCTTAGCTGATTAGCATTTCTACCTACCATATTGCCTAGTGATTGATCGAAGGGATTAGTTTCTGTTTGGTTAAATCTTCCATTGTT
>CAZGHV010000076.1:0-4983 GCA_964525705.1 uncultured Candidatus Saccharibacteria bacterium
ATAAAGCACTGGTAAAGGCTGCAAAAATTTATCATTGCCTGTGGCAGGGTCCAACGCCCAAAGAGATCTGCGGTGGGGATTTGATTGTAATCTTTGACTAATATTTTTTTGCTCATTATTCCAAGCGGTAAAATTGCCTAGAACATTGTTTGAACCATCTTCTCCTGTAACAGTACGGATAAATTGATCATCGGCATTGAGAGTACCTTGGTGAAAAGTGTAAATAGGCTGTGTGCGAGCAAGTATTACCCCACCATTTTGATTTGATGCGACGATTGTCCCATGATTGAATGATTGCCCATATACTTTGCGTTTCCAGCTCATGCTCCCGGTATTTATATCTAGTGCATAAATTTGCATGTTCTCAGCACCGAAATATACTTTCCCTCCCAATACTGCAGCTGAGGTGTAGATTGGAGCTCTGGAACTTTGGTTATCCTGGCCACTACCCACTTGAAATTTCCAGACTTGGGAGCCGTTTGAAGCGTTAATGGCGAAGATTTCTCCCGCACCATTGCCGATAAAGATTTTCCCTGAACTGAAGGTGGGTGACACAGAGATCTCGGACCGAGTATCGTAATGCCATAATTGATGGCCGTCGGATACACGTAAAGCTATTACTTTCCCAGCCAGAGTAGCAACTATTACTTTATCGTCAACGATTGCCAATGTGCCGGAAATATTTGCCTGTAAATCCTGTTCCCATAATTGAGCACCGTCACTTTGTCTGAGTGCATAGATTATGCCATCATATGCAGCGATAGCAACTATCCCTGATGCAGAAACTGGTTGACCAGACTTCCTGCCTGGAAGTGAAAATCGCCATGTAGGTTGACCATAGCCCCCAGTACTCACGTGCGTATTTGTGCGGACTGTGACATTTGGCTGGTAGCCAGAGTGTTGCGCATCATGCAGTAATTGTGGCCAATCTTGATCTGCACCTTGTGCAGAAACAGCTGGGGTTTGCTCGATGCCACCCAGGATGAAAATAGCCACAGCCAAAGCTATGCCGAACATGAGAAGTGTACTTGATGTAGATAGCTTTTTGGACACTATGTATAGCTATACAAGCCAGTATATTATGCGTGAATTCTATTTATTTTGCAACCCAGCACTAATCGTTTACTGCCAGGGATCGAAATCGTATCCCACCAGCCACAAACGCCACCAAAGTAATTAGCAATAATATCAATATACCATTGATTTCCAGTTGGGTTTCACTTGCAAGCAAATTGAGATCTATGTATCTGTATACAGAAAAATATGACAAAACCTGGGGAAAATTGGTAAAAGATGACAGTGAGTTAACAAAAAATGCTGCGATTGTGTAGATTATGCCTAGAGCTGTTCCTAGCTTCGGAGTAATAATTCCTGCAGTTAAGCCCAGGGTTGTAAAAAGATTCCCGAACACAAATAACGCTATCCCTGTTAGCCCAAAGAATCTCCAAGGAATTACTTCGACTTCGGTAAGTATAATTACGCTCAATCCACTCATTATCACTACAATGAATGATGTTATTGCCATAAATAAGCTCAAAGCTAATAATTTGGCACAGAAAATCTGTGCACGTCCTACAGGTCGTGAAAATAGCATTATTAAACTGCGGGAATTGATTTCTCCAGCAATTGACCTCATTCCCAAGAACACTCCCAAAATAGCAATGGATATCAAGTAGAGGCTAGTGAACTGACTATTATAGTAGCCAGTGATATTACCGAAATTATCAATGTTACTGCCAAATGCTTGCAGGAGCTCTGGAGGGAATGTCAGCAAGAAGTTTTGTAGATTTTCCTGGTTGGCGGCAATGTCATCAAAGAGCAGAAATAGCAAAACTACCATACCAGCCCAAGCTACTAGCCAGCCGACAATCAGTATACGTAAATGTATTAACTCAAATCGAACTATTCTATAGATCTGAATTGCCTTTGTAATCATTTATATAGGTCAATAAACATTTGTTCCAATTTGGGTTGTTCTATGAAGAAATTCTCATGGTTAGCATCTAATAGTTTACGTACTGTAGCCAATTTGTCTGTGGTGAATATTATTGTGTCCTCATTTATCGCTTCTGATTTCTGAGTTGTAGGCATTTTCATAAGTTCGTTGAGGAGGTTGGATGACGCAGCAATAACTCGCACTTGGGAAAGCGACATTTTTATAACTGCTTCCACAGTTCCTTCCTGAATAACACGTGCCTTTTTGATGAAGATTATTCTTTGGCAAACAGTTTGTACCTCACTCAGCACATGTGACGAAAGTAAGACTGCACATCCAGAATCCTTGATAATCCTCACTAGTTTGTTTTGAATCAATGGATCCAGCCCCGATGTAGGTTCATCCAGGATTAACAATTTAGGTTGATGAGCAAGCGCGAGTGTCAATGAAACCTTCTTTTTATTCCCAAACGATAATTGAGAAATGCGTCTGTGGATGTCCAATTCTAACTCAGTAGCAATTTCCAAAGCTTGTGAGTAAACTTGGTCTCGATCCTTGCCATACAGGCTTGCTGCATAAAGAAATAGCTCTTTTGCCGTTGTGTGCTCATAAATCCCACCCTCAGATGGTTGGTAACCGATCTGACGCATTGCGGTGACCATATCTGCTGGTTTTTTTAATCTCATTTCCAAACATATAAATCTTTCCAGTAGTGGCTGGTGTTAACCCCATGATTAGTCGCAAAGTGGTACTTTTACCTGCTCCATTTGGTCCGATGAGCCCTACGACCTCTTTTGCATGTAATTGGAGCGAGATATTCTCTGCTCCCATGTTATTTCCATAAAGTTTGGTTAACCCAGTTGTTTCCAGTACTGGGCTTTGTTTTGAAGAAGTGCTACCGAGGTTCATAGATTCGAAAGTTGCCGCTCACATGTAACATACTTAACATGTACAGCATGCCATCATAGTATCGCCATTGCCCACTGGGAACAGGTAGCTCCCAGAGTTCTTCCACAAATTCCCATGCCGCGTTATCATCGGCCGCCAATGCAAGTACAGCGTTTGTGGCAACTAGTCCAGGGGAATGATCATCGTTTAATCTCCTGCCATCCAATTCATATTGATTGCCATATCCGTTTGGCTTGTTTGGCAGCTTATTCTCTGCAGCAAAAAACTTTAATAGCCTGTTGGCGATTTCAGTCTGTGACTTATCGGCTACAAACCAGCTAAAGTCAAATCCTATGTTCATCCCCACTCTCCAAGCATCAAAGCTGAATTTGGGTCCCAGACCTGTGTAATTGGGGCTGCCATCAAAGTTGGCATAGTTTGGAGACAAACCTGTAACTGGGTGTGTTGTCTGATGAAAAAACTGTCTGCTAGTTGTGGCTGCTTCTCCCCAAAACTGATTATCTTGGTTGCTCCATCTTGACCATAGTTCATAAAATGCCGGCAAGTGGTACGATGGATCTGTGAAATTTGCTGCACTGGCATAGGGTACAAATACGATCTGCTTGTGGGTGCGATTAAACATATTGGTGACACTATCTACAACGCCATTGTCTTCTTTATGCAGCATAGTACTCAGAATCGCTTGCGCATGCTGACTATAGTTATATATCCCATTCCCATTTCCCCATCTGTGAGCTGCAAATAGTAATGACATAGCAAAATATTCTTCTCCATCACTCGCAGGATTGGGGTCAAGTACCGATCCGGCTGTGCTGCACTGCCAAGCAAAGTAACCTGCTCGAGAGCCAGACTTGTGCAACATGTGCGTGTATGCCCAGTTCCACAGCCTGTCAAATTCCTCCTTTTTATTCAGCTGTACAGCAATCATCATGCCGTATGACATACCTTCACTGCGCACATCTCCATTCCCAATGTCCTTAATATAGGCCATGTCTTCACCCACCGTGTAATAAACTCTCTGATTATTCGCATCACCATAAAATAGCTGCTCCCAAGCCACTGAAAGCTTATCCTCTATTTGCGTGTTGGTATAACCAAGTTCTGCAAAGAGATTCCGGTAATTACCTGTCTGAAACGCACCTTCCTCTGGAAGCTCTATTGCAGGTGGATCTTCTGGCAATTCAATATCTTTTGTGGAAATGAACCCATATGGTAAGAATTTACCACTCAAATGTAAATGGGATAAGAATAGTAGTAGACCATCATAATAGCGGAACTCACCAGTAGGAATAGTATCCTGAAAGCTTTTCCTTACGTAGTCACAAGCTTTACCAGACTCATCAACGAGCGCAAGAGTTGCCAGCATACTAGATAGTCCTGTGGAATTGTATGTGGCGATGGGGGTTCCATTTAGCTCAAATGTACTGGGGTGTGCGGAGGGTGACCATTGCGAAAAGAAATCTAGTAGCCAGCCGGTCGCTTGTGGCTGCCAGGGATCTTGTTGAAACCAGTAATAATCTGTGGAGAGATTCATTATTGTTCTCCATGCATCATGGGCAAACTTTGTGCCATCTGTGCCCCATGGTGAAAACCTACCAAACCCTTCAAAATCGGAATAATCTGGCATCAAGCCACTATACTTACCTTGAGCGTTTATGCGGGTGACTTTTGTGGCGGCTTGTTGAAACAGTTCCCTACTCTCTCTGGCCACTTCACGCCAGAATTGCCTCCCGGTAGCGCTATTGTCCCATCTAGCCCACAGCTCATAAAATGCAGGTAAGTGATATGACGGATCTGTGAAACTCTCTCCACTTCCATAGGGACCAAAAAGCACTTGCTTCTCTTGTGGGTGGAATAATGGTGATGGACCTGCACGCATTTGATTTAGCAAATTTTGTGCCTCATTGGCGTAATCTATCCCTGTGCTGTTTCCCCAGCGTTCTGCGGCAAAGATGAGTGCAGTGACTATGTATTCTTCTCCGTCTGGAGCTGGTCCTTGTGCTAGTTTAGTACCATCGGGAGACACGCTCCATGCAAAGTATCCTTGAAATTCTCCGCTTGTCTGATACATATATTTCATAGCCCACCTCCATAACCTGTCAAACTCATCCTGTTTGTCTAGCTGTACAGCTATCATC
>CAZGHV010000077.1:0-4741 GCA_964525705.1 uncultured Candidatus Saccharibacteria bacterium
GGACTAAGGATGGTTACTAACTCGATGTCTTATCCAGTCTTGATAGATAGAAAAGGGATTCAGAATGGGATTGTTTATGGAGACGGGAGTCGTTTCCAACTATTCCGATTTGACCCAATCGGTAGGGTCCCAAACAAATCGCTCAAGAATTAGTTGCGCGTTTTGGTAAGGTTTCCAACTATTCCGATTTGACCCAATCGGTAGGGACTCACCAGGTTCAATAAGATCCTGGAAGGTCTTAAGGACGACTGTTTCCAACTATTCCGATTTGACCCAATCGGTAGGGCAGGCTACTGAGACCTATTCCACGACCGAGCTTAAGGCAGTTTCCAACTATTCCGATTTGACCCAATCGGTAGGGGTGGAGTTCAACTTTGGAGGGGGTATGCAGTCTACCCAGACTGTAAAGTTTCCAACTATTCCGATTTGACCCAATCGGTAGGGTGGAAAAAGGTCTCCTGACAGTGAAGGACCTGGAACACCTGGTGGAATTGTTTCCAACTATTCCGATTTGACCCAATCGGTAGGGTTCCATTCTTGTTTCTTACGCAGGCATTATGCTGTTAATATCGTTTCCAACTATTCCGATTTGACCCAATCGGTAGGGAGCTACCCTAAAGAGCCTTTACCTAGAGCAGGTTTCAGGCTGCAAAATTCCACATGAGGTTTTGGGTTAGCATCACTGTCTCCAAAGACCCCATGAGGAAGACTGAAAGCCTTGCCCTGACTGGTGTGTACACATCCGAACGAAAGAATGCGGGTTTCAGCGCTCTGGCCTCATGTGGAGGTGACTGATTCAACCCTACAGGAAAATGAGGACTAGAACCATCTATATAATGTAGAACTCCGGTGGTTCTGCCGGTGGCGAACAGCCAATCGTCAACACCCTCGATACCGCTTCCTCCGTAATCCAGTACAGTCGTACATTATCCTCTTCTAATCTGAATTAATTTGGCTACTGCTGATGCACCTTTAGAATTCTTAAGTTCTTTTTTCTTTTTGTCTGAGGCAAAGATCCAGTTATAATTAACTGGTCTTTTCTTACAGGAGTTACTTATATATGGCAAACTCCCTGATTTGGACCAGTATCGCTAGCGCGTGGATTTTACTAGCCCAATCGCCTACTCCTCAAATTGCACCATCTACCACAACTACTTCACCTACACCTGCACCAACTATCGATGTTGAGTTGATCAATACTCAGATTAAATTTTTGAAGGATGCGAATGAGGGTTTGGTAAAAAACTTTTCAAACTATGTTACTACTATAAGTTATTCTGTCTCATTTATAGTAGGTTTTTTTGCAATAGTTGGTGTTGTTGGCGTAGTTTTATTTGGAAAATCTCTTCTTGATTTTAACAGAACCCTAAGAAGTATTAACCAGGAAATAGAAAAAATTGTCAATACAAGATTGAAAATAGTTGAACAAGATGTAGAAGCGATTGTCAGAAAAAGAGTAGAAAATGAAATTGCAGTTCTCATTCGCAATCGAGTCGATCGCTTGGAAGCTGTTTTAGCTAGAGAAGCTATTCTAGGAAAAATTACCATTGATTACGTTTTACCAACAGCTCAGACAAATAAATTACCAAAGGAAATAGCTTTTTTACAGAAACGAGGTTTTCAAACAAGGCCAGAATGGATTCCTCCATCACAATTTGGCTCAGTCCAGTTAAATGCTGATGTTGTAGTACTAGATCTATTTAACTCCAGGTTTAATGAAGGCGATGCAGATGAAGTTATCAAAGATTTTGTTAAGAAAATTTCTCATGAAAGGCTAGTATTAGTAATTTACATTGTGGGGTATCAATCTAAAGCTATTAATCAAGTTATGTTAGAAGGATATTATTGCGCTCCAGCACAAAGCTCACTTACCCTAATCGCACGGGTTGTAGAAGCATCTTATGTTGCAGATGCACTGCGAAGCTAATGCCCTTCTGCGGGTGATGTAAAGTAACTAACTGTACTCAGGAAAACCCCAGCCATCATCACGCCGTTATTGCCAATTTTTTAGAAGTTCACACAAAAAGTTACTTTTTCTCACAGTCAAGTTCCATACAATCGCCTTATAATGTCAGAGCTAGATTTTTAGTCAACCGCAAATATCTTCTCCTGCTTCTTTCCCTACTCCTTCATGACAGAACCGATTTACACCGCCATCACCTTTGCCCCCATCCAGAGCTTCATCGAAAACTCTCGCAAGCTCCGCGACCTCTATGGCAGTTCTTACCTTCTTTCCTATCTGGCCCGTTCCCTATGCCTCGTAATTGAAGCAGAATATTCATGCGAAGTTATTTCACCCGCACTGGCCAACGTCACTCAGGGGATGCCCAACCAAATCATCGTCAAAGGAGTCATTACGCCAACTCAACCCGAATCTGAACAGGTCATGCAAGCAGTCTTTGTCCAGGCATGGACCTTAGTCGTCGAGAACTGTCGCACCTGGATTGAAACCCAACTCAACATCAAACCCCTGAACAAAACTTCAGACCATAAAGGCTGGCAGGGTTGTTGGCAGCGAGAATGGAAACAGTGGGCCAACTACGCCTGGGAATTTTTCCTGGTTCAGGGAGAGAAGGGCGAATCCATCACCCAGGTACGTCAGCGCCTCAACGATCGCAAGCGATCGCGACACTGGACAGGCGTAAACTGGCAGGGCGAAAGCTCCACCTTATCTGGGGCAGACGCGATCGCCTTTCCAGGCATGGGGCGCGTCAATCCCAAACGAGGCTACGAAAAGCAAGACACCAACATCCATAGCTACTTCGAGAATTTAACTGAAACCTTAACCCAAGAAGGAATCATCGAAGCCCTATACCAAGACGGCGTACTGAAAAATCGCAAAATTGAAACCCAGGCTCATGAAGTCAGAGCCTTTTACAGACATCTCAGCCGAAAACTGGGAGAAGCGTTTGCCTTGAAAAATAATTGCGACGGGAACGGGGATAAGCACGGTGAACCTTTTATCGATCCACGGGAAGAGTTAAGTATCCCTGAACTGGTCAAACGGTTAATTACTCATCAAGTAGTTGTTGAAGAATTAGTTCAGCGAGTTAAACAAAGCCAAAAACATCACAGCCAAGAATTTAAAAAAGCACTAGAAGAACTAAATGACGAGCTACGTAAAGATCTCGATGTTAAAAGTTTTAAGGAATTGAATCGACTACCCCAAAAAAATCCTCGCCAATCAGTTCAACCCGTCCACTGGACCGGATGGTTTATGGGAGATAGTGACGGAGCCAGTGATTATCTCAGAGCGATTGGAAAAGGCAATATTCAAAAGGAAGAAAAAGAGACTCAGGACTTCAGTAAACTGATGCGTCAGTGGAGTCAAGAATTTAAGGACCAGCAGGAACAATACCTGCCCGATGGTTATGGTCGTGTGATCTATGCCGGAGGTGATGACTTTCTCGGCGTTCTCTACCGTCCTGAGAAACAACTCCCTCCCCGCTTTTGTTGTGACTGGTTGAGCACTTTTAAGTCCCAAATTTGGGATGGCATTGATCCAGAAAACAAAGGTCAATCAAAACCCATCAGTCCCAGTGTTGGTTTTGTCTGGGCAGGCCCCAACATTCCCCAGCGGGAAGTGTTACAACAATGCCGTCAAGCAGAAAAATCTGCCAAACAGAACGGCAAAGACCGAATCGCCTTCCGAATTTTGTTTAACAGCGGTACTTATTTAGAATGGATTTGCCCGTGGTGGTTATTAGAGGAAGGACTGTTACAGAGTTATTGCGATCGCAACAGGGTAACTGGCGAAACAGCCAACTGGACCCATCTCTACAATGATGTTGCGGCATTGGAAGCCCGTCATGCCTTTGAAAACAATCAATGCGACATTGCCCTAGGACTGCTTGAAATCTACTTCTGTCAATGCTTCCGTTCTCTTCTCGCTGACGAAGACTACTACTGGAACCAAAACGATGAAAATGACCTGAGGCGATTCACTGGCATTCTTGGTGACAAGAAACTCTTTCTAGTTTCACAAGATAACGACAAAATTCAGCCAGAAACCGAACCACAACTAAACAGTAAGCGTATTAATCAGGCTATCAACAAATGGGTGATTAACCTGGCAAAAGTTGGCTTCCACCTGCATCAAGACTAGAGACCTAAGCAGTGACTGTGAATGAAGTAATGGACAGTAAATCATCGCTATTTCAATATCTAATTACCATTGAACCTCTAGGCTTTCTCTATGGAAGTAGTGGACGATTTCTCTCACCTGAAAACTTGGTAGGGCGCTCCGGCACCAACTTCCCCCCCAGTGCTGCAGCAGTTTCTGGACTCTTTGCGGCAGCCTACGGAGAAGCCTGGATGGAGGCAAGAAAACAAGAGGAAAAGTCAAAAGCCAAAGCAAACGAGAGTAAAACCCTCCAGTTTTGTTTAGCAGGCCCCTTTTGGGCCAAGACAGAAGATATCCAACCGGATCGGCAAAACTTCTATGTGCCCACACCTAAAAACTATCTAGTTAAAAATGGCAAGATTCACCAGCTTGTCTGTCATATCCGCCAAAACTCCGAAGGTCAGACAGAACTGCGTTGGCTTGACCAGGATGGCAAAATTCCCGAAGGTAAACCCGAAGAAGGCACTTGGTTAGCGATTCATCAGTGGAAACAACCAGAAATTACTTGTAATAAGAAACCCTGGGAATTTTTGCCCCACCTGCATCCCCGCTTGCAAGAAGAGGAGCGCCGGGTGGACGTGGCAAGCGATCGCGGTAGTCTATTTCTCGAAAATGCCG
>CAZGHV010000078.1:0-4564 GCA_964525705.1 uncultured Candidatus Saccharibacteria bacterium
CACATGCAAGTTCTAGAACGGAGATTTTGTACCCCCCCCAACGAAAAAGATCGAATCGCCTGTTAACACTCCCTGTGCAGGTTAACAGCAGCAATTAGGTTTTCCCCCCACATCGAGAAATTGATGTACTAGAAGCCTGGTTGAAGAATGGTAAAAACATGTTTGTTCCCAGATACGAATATTACCAGTGGCTAAAGGCAAATCCAAACAAATATAAAGGCCAGTTTCAATTGTACAAAAAAGAATATGCCGTACATAACACCCTTTTTAAGATGACCAGAGGAATGTTGAAGGGGTTAGAAAAAGAATCCAGGATAAGAGATTACGATTCATCTTTAAAAAAGCTTTGAGCTGGGTGGGACTCGAACCCACAACCAATGGCTTAAAAGGCCACTGCTCTACCATTGAGCTACCAGCCCTACACTAAATACAACTCACAAGATCCCCCCAAAGTCCTTCTTTTGGAAGGTCGGAGCACACCGTTTAACACTTTTTTGGAGTCGACGGGATTCGAACCCGTGACCTCTGCTATGCCATAGCAGCGCTCTACCAGCTAAGCTACGACCCCGGAGAAAATTGTGCAGAGATTTTAACACCTTCAACCGCCATTGCCCACTACCACTACACTACGACTTGTTACGCTACGATATCATTTAGCAGTAGCAATCACTCTACTCTCCTTCCACACTGCTAGCTGAGCTAACAATTGCGCCTTCCTGCATACAGGCTTCCACATCCTCCATCCCAGTACACTGATAAAGCTGCTCAGAACCATTGAGACGAATACGATAATTAAATGTGTAATTCTCAATAGTCCGCTCTAACTGCTGTTTTGCGTACTCGTAGTCTGAAAGCAACGGCACTTGAAAATCTCCTACCAAATCAATCTGGAGTGTTTCATTCTCACCAGCTCCGATCAAATTTACAGATACTTTGAGCTCACTCCTAGAGAGGAAATTACGATAACCGTCTGCACCAAAAGTAGCAGAATCTATGCCCAGCAAAGACTCCAAAGCTGTGGCTACAGGTTGATCAGTTTTCACTCCCTGCTGATAAAGCATCTTCACTATGAAGTCACCCTGTCCCAATGCAACAGCACCTGCAGGTAGGCCACTTTCATCTACCGCACCAGTTGGGCTATCTGCTGCCAGTGCAAGCATGTAGACGTAAATATCCACCTCTCCATCCACAGCCACGGTCTGGGAGCTTGATACAGAAACACTATTTGCTTGCGAAGTTTTCTGAGAACTTATAGTCTCGCTTCCTTCGCCTGCAAGCAAATATACTTTTGGCTGACCATTCGTCCCTAGATGAATAATCATCAGAGATTCTACAAGCACAACAATAAGCAGCAGAAAAATTATTGTTATCGAAATGTTACGTTTTGTTTTTGGATTTGACAACGAAGTGACAGCACCCGAAACATTTGCCCCTAGCCCAGTAAGCAATTTGCTAGCATCTACTTTTGGCAATTTCATCTGCGGTTTATCTGCTGCCGGCTGAGCTATTTGCTGTGAAATTACCTCTGGGGCCTGCAGTTCTGGCGTGCTCACATTCTCTGGAACCTGCACCTGCGACTCTTTTTGCTCTGCAATCGCACCCGCCAAGGGTACATATGCAGATGCAGTAGGCGAAGGTACGTTCTCTGGTGAAGAAACTGTACTAGCAGATGCAGTCGGTAACTGAGTACTAGCTGCTATACCTGAGGTAGCTACCAGTGAATCATTTTGTTCATCACTATTAAACAATGCCATTACCTCGTCCAGAGATAAATCTGGTCCGGAGGCTGGAGCAGCTTCTGGTGATTGATCGGGTTGAGGTTCTTGAGTGACCTCCGAGGGTTGATCCGGCTGAGGGGGTTGAAAGTTTCCCGGGGTGTCCATATCGGCACCTGCTGATGATGGAACACCTCCAGATACAGCAGCTGGAATCACAGGATCTGGCAATAATGCAGATCCATCTGCTACAGGACTATCTGGTGGCACATCTGTCACTGGTGCTGGTTCCACTGGTGTAGGATCCATGCTGGCATTGTCTGCGGCGGGCTTTTCTCCGCCTGGCGCACTAGCAGGTTCATCTTTGAGCCAATCTGGCAACATAAATGGCGTAGCCCCTGCTGCAGAACTTTTCGCCTCTGTTTTTTCTATGCCAGCCTCATTTATTTCTGCGCCAGCATCGGAAGTAGCCATTTTACTCCCTCCAGGAATAATCGGTTGTGCAGAGTCATCATTGTCGGACATTATCATATTCTAGCTAGAAATTCGCACAATGTAAAAGAGTATCACTTCTCATCCGCATGCATTGCAACCAACCGCTTCTATTGCACTTTTTGCAACACAAAGCTTTACGCATCATTAGTAAGGCATTAAAATATCAATCGATATGAGCACTGAAGATTTAACGGGAGAGAAAAGTTTTATCCACTATGAACGGATATACGATGGGGTCATTTATACTAGACACCAGCAATTCCCGAACTCCATTCCGGCTAGTAATTGGTTAGAAACACAGCTGCAAGAACTACTGGGAGCAAACTATTCAGAAGTAACCAATGCCCTAAATGATAAAAACAAAAGAGTACTACAGTTCAGGTTATTTCAACCCCATAGTTTATGGCAGGGTAAACGCGGTAACCGCCTTCGAGCCGTAAGAGATAAACCCTTACTCATCTCCAAGCTTACTTTCCAGGGGAAAATGGTAGCCAATGGGGCGAAAACGCACCTACTTACCTGGTAGTGATATCCGGGCTTCTAGAAGTAACCGGCTATCCAAATATGTTTGCCAGCATATCTTTCAAGCTCTCTCCAATACCAAGCTCAAACCCCCAAGCATATGAATTAATAGAGATAGAACAAAGCGTTAAAAAAATAGAGTTTGACGATTTGCTCGATAGCAATTCTATCCTTGCCGCTTTCTGGCTAGAGGTAGAACGAATAGCGAACCCTTATTCCGGTGGGCTTCCCGGAACAGAATCCTAAATATAATCCTCCTAGATATCCTTCACCAGAGATGGTAGATTTTGTTGAAACTTTTTTCTCGTATTTGACATATATAACTAGTTAAAACTGAGAAGTGACAAATACATCAATATTTCGTGACCTAGCAACTAGCATATTCCGCTATGCAATGTTCAAGGTAAAGCAGGAAGAGCTTGCCCAGGATATAGTTTCGGAGACATGGATTCGTCTGTTTGCAAATGAGAACTGGGAGCAGATTCCAGTAAGCCAGCTTAACGCTTGGTGCATCGGGATCGCACGCAATATTATTTACGAAGAATATCGCCAGCAAATAAAAACACCACAATCTGACCACTTATTAGACATGCAACCAGAACCCAGCCATAAAAGCATTGAAAATGAAGCCATATCATCTGAACTGCTACGTATACTTCAACAGGCCATGACACAGCTAGATGATATTACCCAAGAAGTGATCACCTTGCACGTTTGGCAACAGCTACGCTTCCACGAGATAGCCCAATTGCTTGATATAAAGCAAAATTCTGTGAAAACACTATATTACAGAGGGCTTGATACGCTCAAAAGCAGCCTTAACAACCACAGAGTGAAACTCCGCTCTATTTCTGTAGGATTACTGGCATTAGCACCACAACCAAGCCAGTCACTAATAGAACTATTGATGGAGAAACACTCAAACAACATTAATTTACTTATTATCAAACAGCCGATGACAAAGGCACAAATTAGTCAAGCATTGCGCAACCCAGCAATGTGGGGGATATTATTGGTAGCAGTTTTAGTTATTGCCGGAGTAGGCATAGTTACCCTGCAGCTCACCAGTCAGAACAAATCTGGCGAGCAAGCAGAAGGACAAACAATCTCTGCTCAGGTCAGTTACTCAAATAGCGTTACTACAGAAAGTGCATACGTGACTTTCTCAACCAGCAGTGCGGCTCCCACTAGCTATTTATTTACAGGTAATTACGTCACCGCTACTCTGCCAAACGGGTGGACAATCGTAGAATATGAAAATGGAGCCGGAGACGTGATGCTATTGGATGGGGCAGGTGTCACCTATACGGGACTCACAGGGCTAGAAATAATTGATGATGGGGGGCAAATTGTCTTCACCCTAGGAGCTGTGCAAGGCATAGGTGGGGTTGGATGTGCCCTACTGCATCAGTTTCCAGACTCAGATCCGCAGTACATAGCAAATCAAATTGCACAGGATAGCCAAGTGGGCATTCAAACCCAGGTAATCACTGTGCCAGCAGGTACATATACAGAATTACAGATTCTGGGTGTATCCGCAAGAAGATTTGAAAACAGATATTTGTTTGATAATAGTAACAGCGGAGCCTTCTTTAATGCCGAATGTGGGATAAGTGGAAGTGTCCAGAGGCTCACTGGGATATCATTCAATTTATTTGTAAATGGAGTTGCAGACCGCTCCAACCCGGACAACGACTATCAAATATCTCTAACGGCAAACTTATCGGCATCGACTTTGAGTGAGCTTGACGGGGTTCTATCTACCCTGAGCGGGATTTAAAGGCAATAAGTAGAAAGAGAGAGTTCAAGGCGGCTCCGACAAAGTCGGAGCC
>CAZGHV010000079.1:0-4488 GCA_964525705.1 uncultured Candidatus Saccharibacteria bacterium
CGAATAACTCCATGTTCTTTCAGTAGGTGGTATTCTACATTTTCCAGAATCTGACTTTTTTGTTCTGGAGTAGCCACATTGTAGGGAAATATTAAGGATAGTAAAGCAAGGTCCGTGAATTTACGCTCAGATTCTCTGGGGAGTAAAGCTTTCAGGGAGTCCTCGCCAAGTTTTATTAATTGTGGAGGAACATCTATCTTTGGGAGCTTACTTATGGCTTTGAGTCCTGCTACGCATGCTCCCACAGATGATGCGTGTACTTCTTGATCTTCTTCCCACATTCCAGAGTCACGGTCATGCCAATATTCGATTGAATCTAAGTATTTCACCAGTTTATTAACTACTCGCACGTGTGCATCTGACTCCAGGATTGTGCGCCGATGGTGATGTTCCAATTGACCTACACGAAATAGAATGCAGCCCACAGAATCATTTTGCTTATTCCCCCACTCTTCCCAGAACTCGTCGAAGGATTCTGGATCATAGCGAGCATGGATATACTGATAAGCTTCGGTGGGCTTGTTTTCTATAGCCCAGTCAATTTTATCTTCATGCTTCAAGAATATATCCAATATTGCATCATACGTCTTTTCTACCGTGTCCCAGTCCCCTATGACTTCAAACGCCATGCATTCGTAAAAATTATCACGCAGCCAGGACTTGTTGTAGCCGGTGGCGACAGTCTTACTAGACGCTGCAAACAGCCCAGATTTATACTGTAGATTCTTAAGTATATCTAAGTGCTGAGAAATTAGTTGACCGTATGTAAGCTTTGGCATTATTTATAGTTAACCAATGACATAATGACAAAATCTGCTCTCTTGTGCAACAATGTAAATGGAAATCACATATGGACAGGGGAATAACAGCTTTTACAACAAAGGAATTACAACTATTGAAAGCCAACGTAGGGAGGATGCCTTTGCTTCTACAGAATCGTATTTTGGCAGCCGATTCGGAAATTAGTCCCATCCGATTGCAACTTAGTAGGGAGGAGGCAGAAATACTGCTCGATATGCTTGATATGACTGGTGGTGGCGTAGAAAACTCTTTGCGGGTGAAGCTGACTGATTTTTTATCTCAGCTCAGCTAGCTCTCTCTTTCTGCAGGCTGTGGGAAATTCACTGCTATAACTTGAAATAACTGCCGAATAATTTGATGGCTTGAACTTCATTAGTTTTGTCTATTGTCAGAAATTTATGATTACTGTGATTGTAACTAGATAGTGATGCTGGTAATCTATATTGTATGAGTGACTCAAGTTTGCCACACCTGGAGAAGTCGGATGTTGAAAAGTCCCATCCTTTGTGGTCTACCGGTAAACCACCTGCAAGAGAGGAGCTGTCATATTTACGCAGGCTACCATTTTTACTGCGCCGACAGCCTCCTGCAAAGAAACAGAAGTTTAATTTGCTGAACAGTAAAGTTGTTAAATACGTACAGTTGTCGGAGCCAGCTTCAAGCATTCTCCAGCCTTCTAAACCTCCTACCAGAAAACTGAGGTTGCATTTTCGTCCAATTTTTGGGGTAATCTCTTTGTTGATTTTACTTATAGCGATTGCAGTGGGTGTTTTGCTTTATGTCGACCGCCGTCCTTCAGAGGTTAAAGCTTATAGTTATCTGAAAGAGTTGCTGCCTGATATCACCACTGCTGAGTTTGGTGTATATATTTCCTACGAACTTTATTCACAGTCTTTGCAGGGTCAGCAAGCAGATCGAGGTATAGTTGTAATTAAGGGTGATGCGCGACTGGACAGAACTGCTCATCAGCTGTTATTTGTGGGCAATGTGAAGGCACCATATGAATCCTATGAGATAACTCAGGTGGTAGATGGTAATAATGTATATCTCAAGTATCTGGATAAGAATTATGTGCTTAGCAATGATATTCGGGATGCAATATTTGTTCCGGATGACTGGGATTTGCATAATCCGTTTTTATCTCCCTCATTAATAGATCAATATGGCTATGGTGGGATAGACAAACAAACAGGTGCAGATGCCTATCGGTTCAGACTCTATCCCGCAGATGCACTTGTTGAGGAGTACTTGGCGGAATTTGTAGCAAATCAGGTGCTTGATCTCTATTCTTTTGATCCGCCGGCAATCATTACTAGCAAGAGCTTATTTACAGATTACTCGTATCGCATTTGGGCTGGAGCAACGGATTATCTTCCACGGAGAATTATGGTGTCGATTGCCAATATTTCACTTGATTTGGGAGTCAAAGGAACATTGATATTGCGGGATTTCACTTGTCAGCTGGATATTAATAGCATTAATTCTCCGGTTATGATAGAAATCCCAGTTTTGACGTATTAGATCTTCTCCAAATGAAAAGCTTCATTCTTGTATGAAAGCTTTAAGCTATCTCCTGACTTAAAATCTCCAGATAGGATTCTATGACTCAAAAGACTATCTACTTCTCTTTGAATAGTTCTGCGAATAGGCCTAGCACCAAACTCAGGATCAAAGCTGGTGGAGGCCAGATGTAGAATGGCGGATTTATCAACATTTAGCTTGATATCTTGGGCTGCAAGTAAGGCTTTCGTTTGTTCTAGCATGAGTTCCACAATTGATTCAATCTGAGCTTTGTTTAAAGCTCGAAATACAATCACTTCGTCTATCCGGTTGAGAAACTCGGGCCGAAATGCTTTCTTGAGCAGGATTGCTAGATCATCTTTCAGTTTCTGCCATTCGTTGTCACCTTGCAGACTTTGTGGTTGCTTAATCTTGATCAGCTTTGTTTCTGGTTTCTCTTCTGTGCGTACTTCGGGCTCTCTTTGTAAATTTAGGTATTTTAAGATTGTTTCTGCACCCAAGTTGCTGGTTGCTATCAAGATGGTGTTCTTGAAATCAATAGTTCTTCCTTTTCCATCAGTCAACCTGCCATCATCCATTACTTGCAAAAGTATATTGAATACATCTGGGTGTGCTTTTTCTATCTCGTCAAGCAAAATGATGGAATATGGCTTCCGGCGCACTTTTTCTGTTAGTTGCCCACCTTCTTCATAGCCCACATAACCAGGGGGTGAGCCAATGAGTCTAGTGACTGCAAACTTCTCCATATACTCACTCATATCTAGACGAATAATGGCATTTTCATCCCCGAATATGACTTCTGCTAATGCCTTTGCTAACTCAGTCTTTCCTACTCCGGTGGGCCCTAGAAATAGGAATGAAGCAATCGGACGATGTGGGTCTTTTAGCCCTACTCTTGCTCTGCGGACCGCCTCGGCTACCAAATTAACTGCTTCATCCTGACCCACTACTCTCTGGTGAAGTCGTGATTCCAATTGCAGCAAGTTTTCCTTTTCCTCTTTGTTAAGGTCGGTGATAGGCACTCCTGTCATCCGAGAAATTACTTCTGAGACATCTGCAACAGTTACTTCTGGTGTTCCTGTCCCACGCTGTAGTGCCAATTCGGCTTGAATAGGCTGTATCTTCTCCTTAAGCTGCTCTAGCTTGACTTTGATATCGGCAGACTCTTTGTGTTGACCTGCTCTAGTGAGTGCTTCACGTTGTGACTCTAGCTTGCTCTGCTCGAGTTTGAGATCTCGTAATTCATCTGGCTCGCTAGTAAACTTCAACCTCACACGGCTGGCTGCTTCGTCAATTACATCTATGGCTTTGTCTGGCAAGAACCGATCCTTAATATAGCGGTCCGAGAGATTTGCTGCTGCTATGATAGCCTCTGCAGATATTTTTAAACGGTGGTGAGCCTCGTAGCGTGGCAGGATGCCTTGCAGGATCTGAATGGTCTGATCTGTTGTGGGCTCACTTATTAATACAGGTTGAAACCGTCTCTCTAGTGCCGCATCCTTTTCTATGTATTTTTGATATTCTGTGAGGGTAGTAGCACCGATAACTTGCAATTCTCCCCTCGCCAGAGCAGGCTTAATCATGTTTGAGAAATCTAATTCACCTTCTCGTGATCCAGAACCGACAATCGTATGAAGTTCGTCTATAAACAGGATGATCGCTCTTTCTTGTGACTGCAACTCTGCTATTAATTTGCTAGCACGGTCTTCAAATTCACCACGAAATTTTGAGCCGGCAACTAGCATGCCTAGATCCAAAGCCTTTACCTTCTTATCCCTGAGTACGTCTGGCACCTGTCCCGATACAATGCGTTGCGCCAGACCTTCTGCAATAGCTGTTTTCCCCACACCTGGTTCGCCAATGAGTACTGGGTTGTTTTTCTTTCTGCGGGAAAGTATTTCGATTACTCTGGTTATTTCATCACTCCTGCCGATTACTGGGTCAATTTTGTCTTGGGTGGCTAGGAATGTGAGATCTTTTGAAAATTGGTCGAGAGTTGGGGTCTCTGATTTTTGAGATACAGTCCCCTCTTTATCACCTTCTCCTACAACTTTGATTACAGCTTGGCGAGCTGCTGGATGAGTGATGGCATACTTTCCTATTATTTGAGCAGCGAGACCCTCCCCCTCCAGAATCATGGCTAAAAACAAATGCTCAGTGCCGATG
>CAZGHV010000080.1:0-4481 GCA_964525705.1 uncultured Candidatus Saccharibacteria bacterium
CATTATCTAGATTGTATATTAAAAGCTTAAGTGCTCCTAAAGTAATCTAGACCCTTTAGTATTTCTCTCAACCTGTCTTTGTTACTATCTTCTCGTGCCCACACTCCCAACTGGCTGAAAATTTCAAGTCTTCCCAGTTCAGCATCATATCTCCCATGATATAGGTTCCACTGCCAGTTTGGGATATGAACTTTTGCCCAAAATTCCTTGATTTCTGCAAAATTACATTGATCTGTCCCCGATGCACAAATATCCCAAATTTTATTGTATTCCCGAATCAGTTTTTCCCTATAAATTGCTCCAGCACTGAATACATCCCCATTAGGCGGATCCTCACGTTCTTGATCTGGAATAGCCAGAAAATATAGCCAGTCAATACCAGATAATCCTAAGGAGTTCAACAGGAAATAGATATCCAGACTTTTAAGTTTCTGATATAAATTTTTTCTTTCAATATGCGGGGCATTTTTTTCACCAGCGATCTGGGTAAATAATCTTGCGACTCCTTCTAAAAAACTAATGAAAGCAGTCAAGCTACTTTTTACATATACTTTTTCTATGTATCCACCTTCTTGACCTTTTGGAGGAATAATTCGAAATGTAAAAGCATCATCCCCATTTTCTTTTGTATATTTCATCAACAACGCTTGCAAGTTCCGGATATATTGAATGCAGCCACCTACATAATCAATTTCCGATATACCACATATTAAATTTCCATAGGGAAAGATTTGCTCTGTACTCTCTCCACGATCTGCTTGAGCAACAGATAACAGCCAAGTGAGAGCCTGTACAATCTCATTTCTCAATTTGTCAGCTGTGATTTCTATTTCTGCACTTTGATCGCCCTCCCTCCAGAAAGAGGTTTTAATCAGCCCTTGATTCGTTTGTGCGGATGTCAATTTAGATTTCGTAATATTTTAAGTACGTGTTCTACATAGCAAGGGATATTGCGTTCACCACGATGATCTTGAGGGGCCAGGTATGGTGCATCTGTTTCCAAGTAAACACCATGACTGTACAAATAGCCCATGGTATCATTACCCTGCGGTACATCCCCCAAAATACCGCGGTAGAGATGACGTAAATCACCTGCATTTGGGAAACTAATTATACCATTTACTCCCAGCCCCCAGCCCGCATCGAGAATCTGCCTGGCAGTGGGATAATCACCAGTGTAACTATGAAATATCCCTCGGGCGGCGGGATAACGTTTAACAATTTCCAGGCACTGCTTTTCCGCCGCCCGCGAGTGAACGCTCACGGGCAGATCCAGTGTTATTGCTAACTGCAGTTGTTCTTTAAACATTTCCATCTGTTTCTGCAGGCTCTGTTCCATTTCATTGCGAGTTATCTCTCCAGCAGCAAAAGATTTATGTAACCAGTAGCTGTCAATACCTATCTCCCCTATCGCCACCACCTGGTCGCGATTATTTTCTGCCAAGTCTTTTATTTTCGTCATATCTTCATCCCAGTCCAGAGTTGAGTAAATTTCGCTACCTGGAATCAATCTCTCTGGATCCAGCCCTACTGTCGCAAAAACCTTACCTTTATATTTGGCAGCATTCTCTACCGCCCTCTGGCTAGAGCCAACATCAACACCGACATCAATTATCCAATCCAACGAGGCTCCACACTCCCGGATTATTTGGTCACGATCTGCATCAAATGCTCGATCATTGAGATGACAGTGCGTATCCACCTTCTCATTCACCGGAAATAGCTTTGTTTTCATACTTTGTATTCAGAGATATTAAACAATGATTCGTCAATTTTTTACAGCCAGCTATGGTTAAAAATAATTTTTTGCATTAATGCCAGAAGAGCTTAATGCTATTTAGTTAACATTCTCCGCACACAGTTGAAACCACAAGTGCTAAGCATTTATTCCAGCCAATTTATGTAATAGTTCCATTGTCTGTGGGAAAGCCATATCCAATTTCACTAGCTCTGTGGGTTTAAAGAATCTCGCCTCCAGAACTTCAGAGCCTGCAACAGGCAAAAAGCTCTCGGACAATTGGATAGTAAAGATTGCACATAGAACTTTCTGAACCAGACCTCTGTACTCATAATCACCCACAATTGAGGTATGGTAAGTGCAAGAATTATAACTTTCCAACCCTATCTCTTCACGAAGTTCTCTCCTTAAAGCCTCTTCAAATGATTCTGTTTGTGTGCAGAAACCTGCTGGGATATCCCATTTCATTGCACCAGGATCTTGCTTCCGCTTAATCATAAGTATACTTCCAGAAGGATCCCAAATTATCGCACCTGCAGAAGGGAAAGAAGCAGCGTGAAATATGTAGCCACAGCTATTACATCTCCTATCCTCAGCATTGCTGGCTAAGTATTTCTCTCCACATGCAGGGCAATAACGGAAGGAGTTTGTATCCCTTAAGAGGTTATCGTTCATGGCTTGGGTTCTCCTTCTTTCTCTTCAAATTTGGGGAACAATATCACTGGTTTTAAATTTGAAAGTGCTTCTGCCGCTTTTGTTGAGCTACTAGGCAAAACAGGGGAATACAGATCATTCACTGTCTTCAACAAATAGACAAGGTTTGACAGTACAGTTCGTCTCTCAATCTCACTCTGAGCTTTTTCCCACGGTCTATGTTCTGCAATATACTTGTTTCCATAGTCCGTAAGCTCTGAGATTAGTTGAATTGCTTCAAAGAGCTTATATTCAGTAAATAAACGATGATACAGCTGCACCTTTGTATCAATTTCAGCTTTGAAACCTTGCTCCAATAGGCTCTCATCTTCAACATCTAGCTTCAAGCTTTCTGCCAGGTGTATTACTCGGTTGAGCAAGTTTCCCCAGTTATTTGCCAAATCAGAATTATACTTTGCTTCCAAACGATCCAAATTGAAATCTCCATCATTTCCAATTTGGAATTCGGATAATAGTGCATAACGCACAGCATCCAATCCGTATTTTTTGGTCAATTCCAATGGGTCTATAGCGTTATTATTGCTCTTCCCTATCTTCTGACCATTCACTGTAAAAAAACCGTGAACTAGTAACCTTCTTGGTGGCTCTATCTCGGCAGACTTAAGCATTGCTGGCCACAATATGGCATGAAACTTGATGATGTCTTTGCCCAGTACATGCGTAACCTCTGGCCAGAATTTTCCTACTTGACCCGACGCTTTACGCTCACGTAAATGAAGGTAGGACAAGTAATTGGGCAAAGCGTCATACCATACATATATTGTCTGTTCCGGGTCAAAAGGGACCGGAATCCCCCACTTCACATTTGCCCTAGTCACTGGAATGTCTGTCAGACCTCTTTGCACAAAATCTTTGGCGTAATCAAACCACTTCTGGGGCTGTATAAAATCTGGCGTCTGCTCATAGAATTGCAGCAGCCAATCTCGATACTTTGACCAGCGAAAGTAGTAGTTTTTTTCCTTTGCAAATACAGGCTCTTTTGTAGGATGGTGAGGGCACTTCCCAGCCACTAAATCCGACTCCGCATAATATGCTTCGCAGCTCTCACAATACCACCCGCTGTACTCACCAGGATAAATGTCACCATTTTCGTGGCTACGTTGCAGAAGCGTTGCCGCAAATTCTTGATGTTCTTCCTGGGTTGTACGTATAAAGTAATCATTTGTTATGCTCAAATCACGCCATACCTGCTGATAAATATCTGCAAACTGGTCAACATATGCTTGAGGTGACACACCCTGCTCATAGGCTTTTTTGGCAATATTCCCACCATGCTCATCATTACCAGCAAGAAATAGTGTTTCCTCTCCCTTTAAACGAGAATATCTGGCAAGAGTATCGGCAATAAACATTGTATATGCGGTGCCAATGTGTGGAGTACCAGAAGGATAAAAAATAGGAGTTGTGATATATTTGGCCACTTTTTACTTTCGAACTAAAAATATTTCCGTAAAACGCTTTCACGCATATACCGTATCCATATGCCGAACAATTTTAGCATGCACCAAAGATGAGATAGAGTCCTAGAGCATTTCGCTATTGCTGATTGCGCACAGTCTTTGCCCAAAGAGCAATAATAGGGCGTATAGCAGCAGTAATCCGCTGTTTTCCATATGAAATATATTTCCCAAACAAAGTTCTCTGGTCGCCCTCTTCATGCTGTGGTTCTTTCTGCCATAGCTTCCACAGCAGCAGCTCCACAGAAATTACCAAAAGCCAGACAAGCAAAACTATTCCCCATTCCCACCCATTAAGCCTTCCCAAAGCCAGCGCCAAAACAAGAATCACAGCTTCAATCCCCCTGCGCAATGCAGAGCGCCAGTTTGGTTGTTGATAGAACTTGCAGATGAATAATCTGTCCACAAGCAAATGCAGCCATGCTACAGTAAGTATTAAGGCGAAACTTGCAGGTGTAGCAACCAGTGCTATGTTCTTCCAGTCCAGGTAATCCCCCAATAATCCTTTGGCAACTAGCTCCTCTAGAACCACACTAAATTCGGACACGGACACGATCTGCTCAGATCTCACC
>CAZGHV010000081.1:0-4406 GCA_964525705.1 uncultured Candidatus Saccharibacteria bacterium
TGGCAATCCGGTACGATTTCTGTTAGAAGATCCTAGCTCTGAGGGGCAATATGTGGGCGAGGTTTTTTTAAATAATGAGGCGATTGCTTGCTCGGCTGCAAACAGGCGTACCTGGGCAGAGGGGCAACATCACCTTGTAAATCCTCATACTGGTCAGCCGGCATTTGGTCCGGCTGCAGTATTTACGCATGCTAAATCTGCCCTACATGCAGATATACTTGCTACTGTGGCATTTGTTTCCAATGTGGTTATTACTCGCCTTTGTGCTGCAGAATTGAAAGCAAGCTATGCATTGATATCGCGTGGAGGTAAAGCTACAATTTCTAATACTTATCCCGGTAAATTTTTCCCTAGCATTTAATCAAATATAAATAATAGTAAGTATAAATATCGAGGGAAATTTTATTATTACTGGCTGCGTTGTATATAGCTAGAAAGTATTCCCATCTTAAATAGAAAGTGTATAATGAGTAGTTTAACAGTAACCAAAATGGACGAAACTCAGTCTACACAAGCCGTAAATCTAAATGCGGAATCTTCAAGCGTGGAGGGTAACTCTGCGGTAAATACTCAGCCACCTAAGTCACTTAAAATTCCAGTAATCATAGGAGGAGTTGTAGTTTTTGTTACAATTGTTACTGCAGGATTGGTTTTAATTAGCGAAAATTCTGATCTGCTGGGGAATATTACTGGTAATAACCAGGCTACCAGCCTCACATCTGCAATTGGGTTGGAGCTTGTTGATGGCATTTATTATACCGAGGTTTCATATTATGTACCGGCTGCGGAAAAGACGGACTATTTGGGAGTGACATTGATAGTAAAAGACAATAAGGTAGTTTCTGCTTTGGGAACTTCACTTGAGGCAGATGGAACCCCTGCAGAATCGAAATATCAAACAGAGTTTAACGAGAAAGTAAGTACTGAAGTTAATGGAAAAAACTTTGAATCTGCAATAGAATTTGCAAACATCAGCGGCTCTACACTTACTACCGATGCATTTCGTCAAGCTTTACAGAGTTTGCAGTCAGATGCCAAGGCTGGATTAACTACAGACGGTAAGTACTATACAGAAGTGGATTTCTATGTGCCTGCTGCTGAGCGGACTCATACCTTGGGGGTGACTGTGGAGATTGAAGATGGCTTGGTCTCTGCCGTCAAAGCTGCTGATATGGAAGAAGGAGAGGAAGTAGAGAGTAAGTACATGCTGAGTTATACAGAGACGATAACAGAGCTTGTAGTGGGCAAAAAACTCACGGAGATTGATGATTTGGTAATGGTATCTGGCTCTACACTCACCAGCGAGGCTTTCCAATCCGGACTTCAGCAATTGCGATTAGTTGAGAAAGAAACGATCGCAGGATAGTTTCCTTGATCACATTTGCATTTATTGTAAAACAGCAGGTAAAATCTGCTGTTGATTTTAGTGCAAGGTGATGTAGCCAAGTGGTAAGGCGACGGTCTGCAAAACCGTTATGCGCGAGTTCGAATCTCGCCATCACCTCATTTTGAAGCTATGACTGAGTCCCACAAAGACCCATATCGAGAGTTTATTGTGGCTGAAGGTTTGCCTCTTTACAGACATAGGCAGATACTGGAAGGAGTGTACAAAAATTTTGCAGAAAATTATTACCAGATTTCTACGCTGCCAGTTAATCTACAAGAAAGGTTGACTGCAGTCATCCCTTTGCCTGCTTTGAAGCTAGTTTCCCAGCAAGTAGCAGCAACAAAGCACACGGTTAAAGAGTTATTACTGACCAATAAGGAACATTTAATTGAGTCAGTCTTAATTCAGCATCAGGACGGCAGAAACACGGTATGTGTCTCATGTATGTCTGGCTGCCCAGTGGGTTGTGATTTTTGTGCTACAGGGCAGATGGGTTGGAAAGGTAATGTGACTGGTGGTGAGATGGTGGAGCAAGTGTTGCGTTTTGCTAGATATCTGCGTTTGCAAGAGATGCGAGTTACGAATGTGGTGTTCATGGGTATGGGGGAACCGATGCTTAATTTGGCAGCAGTGAAGGAAGCGATAGCGATACTTACAGATGAGTCAATGTTTGGGTTAGGGAAGCGTCGGATTACAGTGTCAACATCGGGCTACGTTCCACAACTTGAAGAGCTTATCCGCACAGGGTACCGTGGGAGGATTGCAATAAGTCTCCATGCCCCAAATCAAGAATTACGTGAAAAGCTGATGCCAAATGTTGCCAGGGCTTTCCCGTTGGACTTGTTATTGCAGAAAATGGATGAATACGTAGCTTTAACAAATAAACGTATTACCTATGAATATATCTTGATAGCTGGTGTTAATGATAAAGACGAGCATGCAGGTCAATTGGTGAGATTATTTCGCAATAGACTGGCACATATTAACCTTATCCCATATAACCCCATTTCTGGGAAATCTTATAGTCGCACTTCAGCGAGTAGAGTTACCGAGTTCCAGAGGAAGTTGTTGCAAAAAGGGATTACCACTACTGTGCGATTGACAATGGGGGAAGACATAGACAGCGCATGTGGGCAGCTTGCAGTCAAGTCATTTCGAGCAAGGGAAAATATGTGATATATTTATAAATATAGTTATTAAGCGAATTATAAATGTTCAATGACATAAATGAAGTAAGATTGCTGGGAAATGTAACTGCAGACCCAGATTTGCGTTTTACTCCTGGCGGAAGTGCTGTGCTCACTTTTTCTATAGCCACGAATCGTAGATACAAGAAAGGTGAAGAATGGGTTGAGGATGTCACATTTCATAATGTTGTGGTCTGGGGTCAGAGGGCGCAATCTTTAGCGCAGCGATTACAGAAGGGTACGAAAGCTCATGTTTCTGGTAGGTTGCAAACAAGAAGTTGGGATGGACAAGATGGGAAAAAACAGTACCGTACGGAGATCGTTGCAGATGAGGTAATATTATTGGCCAGGTATAAAGAAGGTGTTTTATCGGAGAATCCCTCTATAGAGCAGGGTAGCGTTTCGGGGAAACCTGCTGCAAAGACCAAGGATATAGGAAAGGATAGTGAACCAGATATGGAAGTAGGAGATATTGATCCGGATGATCTCCCATTTTAGAGAGTAGATAGTAAGGTTTACATAAATCTACCTTGCACTTCGTAGCAAACAAGAATATATTAAGCTGTGATCGCAACACTATGCTTAACATGGTTAATATTCTGGATTACCGACTGGCGATTAAATGGTAGATACTGGCTCTGGGAATTGGTATCATTGATGCCTGCTTGGGGGATTGTGATTGCCTATTTTTTCCTATTCCTAGTGTCCATTTTTGATGGAGCTAGAACTTTTGAGATCATGGTATTGCTGATATCAATTCCTTTTTGGGTTCGTGCTGTTGATATTAATGTTATACCTTGGGGTGTATTTTTTTCTCGCCGTTTAAAGCCTGGCTCTACAATTAAACTTGTCAATTGGAATACTGAGCTATGGATAGATAGACTGCCAGAGAAGCGAGATGAGGTATTTCGATTCTTAAAAGAGCAGAACGCAGATATTTACCATCTGCAGGAAGCGCATAGTAGAAATCTGTACGCTTTTCCTGCTCGTAGGCATTTACAAACATATTTCCCAGACTATGAAGTCATACAATGTGGAGAGCTAGTCACTATAACTAGACTTCCGATTAAGCATGTAGTTGCAAAATTAGGCAACCCTTTCTTGCGAGTTGATGTAGCTACTCTGCAAGGTGAGATTAGCTTTTATAACGTACATGTTGCTGTTCACTTGATTACTGCACAGTTTTTAAAATCTCAAAGACTTTTCTGGGGAGACATGCGTAGACGTTTCCGATTGCGTAAGATGCAGTTTGACTGCCTGGAAAAAGACCTCTCAAGCAACACTTTGCCAAGCGTAACATCTGGCGATTTTAATACACCCGTTACACTGCGGTCTATCCGCAGGTTTCGCACTCAGCTTGTAGATGCTTATGCTGCAACACATTGTGGGTTTCCAGTAACATATCGGTTCCTGAATTGGTTACGCTGGTGGAGAATAGATTATATTCTTGGAAAGAAAATCTGTTTTCTCAAATACTCTAGCAGTGTGCCATTTTTAAGATCTTCCGATCATGACATGTTAGTTTGCGAGTTTGTAGTCAATAATGAAAGAAGTTAAAGTTTTAGGAGGGCTGTTTAAGTAAAAAACCTTCTTGACCACGGCAGGCCATCTTATGCATTTGCCAAATTGCCAATCATTCACTAGTTGGATTGTTTAATAACAACTCCAGAAATTTCGCATCCGAGAAATCAGATGATTCTGCTTGTCGTACAACAACCATATTTAGCTCTCTAACCACATATAACCTCTGTTCTTCTGCTCCGGCAGCCATAAAAACTGTCAAGACCCCAATTCTTTGGACAGTGTTTCTGAACTCTGAAGTAGCTGCTCTC
>CAZGHV010000082.1:0-4378 GCA_964525705.1 uncultured Candidatus Saccharibacteria bacterium
GACGGCGTTTCACGTGCGCGACAACGGGGCCGGGTTTGATATGGCCTATGCCGATAAACTCTTCAGTGCGTTCCAGCGGCTGCATTCCCCACGAGAGTTTCCTGGCAACGGTATCGGTCTGGCCACGATCCAGCGGATTGTCCACCGCCACGGTGGTCAGGTTTGGGCTGACGCTGCTGTGGAACAGGGCGCTACCTTTTACTTCACTCTAAGTCCATAAGCTTATCTACTCAAAACACTCAATTCAACCTAGAATGACGAAGGCTGGAGATTTCTCCTTCGGGGTAGTCGCTGGTGCTTGTTTAACTTTTGATTTAACTTTTAAAAATTTTGAGTCCTTCATGATTGATAAAGCAATTTTACTTGTTGAAGATAATCCTGATGATGAAGCGCTGACCCTGCGGGCACTCAAACGCCAGCAAATCCCCAACCAGGTGATTGTGGCCCACGATGGTGTGGAAGCTCTGGATTACCTTTTTGGTACTGGCATGTATGGCGATCGCCCTCTCAGCAAACTCCCCGCTGTGATTCTGCTGGATCTGAAACTCCCCCGGATTGATGGTCTGGAAGTGCTGCGCCGCCTGCGGGCCGATCGCCGCACTCGCCTGGTCCCCGTCGTTGTCCTCACCACCTCCAGTGAGGAACAGGACCGGCACAAAAGCTACACTCTGGGCTGCAACAGCTATATCCGCAAACCTGTTGATTTTGTCCAGTTTACGGAAGTGGTGCGGCAGTTAGGCCAGTACTGGCTGACCCTCAACGAAACCCCACCCTTGACTTCTTAAACTGCTACGGCTCAGGTCACGTTTGATAAGTTTTTCTAATCTAGCGCCAACCCGCCGCTTGAGTATACCTAAGGCGAACCTAAGACGAAGGAAAGGCGAAGGAGAAGCAAGGCGAGGCCGATAAGTTGGGTTGATGGGTTGCAGGTATGGGGTGGGGTGGGGCGATCGCCGTTACTAAGCCTATTGAAATTTGTCAATCCAGAAAACTATCTCAGCGACAATCTGGGAGTCAAGGTCGATCGGGTGCATAAGGCTGGTTTAAAGCCACGCATTGAGGGGCGGGATTTTGGCAGAGGTCGTGTCTCTGTAAGCAAGCGGGAAGTTGAAGCCTCCTTGCAGGAGATCCTGGATGTTATTGCTGCGATAGGTGTTTAAAGAGGTAAGGAACCTTGCATAACCTGATTGGTATCCTTGGAAGTCGTAGCCTTCCTGCCATTTACCTCAAGTGCCCAATCAAGGCTATCACCTCTAAAATCAGGATAGAGACTTGCTAGTTTTGGAATGCTTTCTAAAGCAGCTTCGTAATAGTGTTGATCAATTTCAATACCAAGGGACTGATAGCCAACTGCCTCAGCTGCAGCAATCGTTGAGCCAGAACCCATAAAAGGATCAAGTATGATTCCTTCTCCAAGTGGTAACAAGGATCGAACAATGATCCGCAGAAATTTCTGTGGTTTCAAACAAGGATGAGCCGAAATTTCTGTTTCGATAGTGGGTGTCCGAGTACTTGGGATAGCTTCAGGAAGAGGTTTATCTACTGATAGACGCCTTAGACCACCTGCTTTCCATTGGCGTAGATTATCAGCTACAGTTCGCTCACTTATAGGCTTACGAAATAACATCCACGGTTCGTAGGCACTACGAGGTGTGACACATACCTCTAAAAATTCTTGCTCTGCACCTTTTGGCCTATCTCCTCCCCTGAAACTTGCATAAAGCCGTAATAGGGCAGGACGAACTTCATAACCAACAGTGGACATCCCGCTTTGGACAAGATATTGAAGCATAGGATGCCCTGCTATGCAAACATGAGCGCCTGGAACCAAAGCAGGATATAAAGCTTTACCAAATTCGCAAATGTATTGGTAAAGATTTTGCTTTTGCTGTCCAGTGAGTACAGTAAAACGTGGTAGTGGATCTCTGCGGTGTCCGCCAATTGATGGAGGAATTCTCCAGATACCTCCTTTATTGCCATTCCGTAGTTTTGAAACTTCTTTTTCAGAGAACTCGATTAGTCCGTAGGGAGGATCTGTGCACACTGCATGAACTGAATTAGGTGTGCAAGTATGGAGCCAATCCCGGCAATCTTGATGAAATACGCTGTAGTTAACCATGTAGATAGTTTCAACTATAGTTGAAGGACTGTCAAGCGGGTTTCGACTATAGTTGAAGCCTATGGCAGAACAACGTATAGCTCAACAACTCATCGGACGATACATAAGGCAACTGCGAGAGCAGAGGGAGATGACCCTTGAAGAACTCGCCTTAGAAGCTGGAATTTCCTACCAGTACCTGTCAGGTATTGAAACTGGAAAGGAGAACTTTACTATCTCTGTTCTTGAAGCTGTTGCCAAAGCTTTACGATTTCCAGTGAAGACTATTGTGTCTATGGCTTATGAAGAAGTAGATTTAATTAAAGTACCCAAGGCAAATTCTGCATACTTCCGAGCCAATGTTCCGTTACCGGAAGGACTTGAAATTGATCATGTAGAAGCTGCAATGAATCAAGCTCAGGCAATGTTTCATAGAATCAACTGTAATTTGATGCTTGAGGTAGGCAAGCCCATTCAGGATTTTATCCAAAGTAACAACTTTAGCGGATTGGTTTCTAATATTTTTGCAGATGCACTTAATGATCAGTCGCCGTATAAGCATAACCATGATCAACGGTATCCAGATTTAGTTAACCGATCCGCTAATGCTGGAAGAGGTGAGGGATTAGAAGTTAAAGCAACTACTAAGGTAACCAAAGGGGGTGAAAGCCATAATGGGCATAGTGGTTGGCATACTATTGCATGTTACGAAATTAATGAAGAGTGTGATATTAATTTTACGCTAATTATGTTCGCTGATCTCAATGGACATCAAACTGCTGAACCAGATTGGGAATACGTGAAAAGTACAGTTAATGTAAAAACTGGAAGCCAGCGAACTGAAACCTACATAACTAATCTATTTGGTAAGACGAAGCTTCGTGATGGTTCGGTATATCTTGATCCCACAAAAATTAATTATCGCCGTTGGCGTCAAGCAAGAAGGGAAAATAAATCTATTCCTTCTTGGTCAATTTTTTTCTAAATTCCACAAGTGATTGTCAGCTAAAACTAAGTTGTTGCAGACGGAACAGAGGTTATCGGTGAGAGTCCAAAGTTATCTGTCGCCGCACAACTTCACCGTTACGAATCCCAAAGCAGAAGAGTTTTTAAGTTCTTTGCGTGGCATTACCTAGACTTGAACTTCTTTGCGTGATATAAAAGTTTTGAGTGTTGGGGTGTTCCTAACCAGGTCATTGCAGTGGGCGGGCGATCGCTCGTGGCGATCGCAGCTTCAAAAGCCACGACGGATTTCCAAGAGATCATTGCAGTGGATGGGTGAGCGATCGCTCGTGGCAAGTGAAAGCTGATTTACGGCTGATTTCTAGAAAGTCATTGTAGCGGATGGGCGGGCGATCGCTCGTGGCGAGTCAAACCTGATCTGCCGCTGCTGACTTCCAGGCCGTTAGCCCTCTAGCCCTCGGTTGAGGCAGTAGTTGAGGATTTACTTGTCAGTAGCCACATTTTGAATACGCTATTAATGTCAGTCTGAGTAAGGTTTCTATTGTAGGCATAATATGCTCAGAAAACTCGACTCAGTAGGTTCATGAGTGGTATCGATCGTGAAATTATCCTTGATCCCAGACATATTGCGAAGCATTTACCTGAAACACCACAAGTACAACGATTACTGCGACGGGGTAGATCTGCCCACATTTTCAATAATGCAGCCACAATGGAGAGTGTTGCTCAAGCAATTATTGAAGGAGGAGAATTTACAGGGGTAATTCGAGGATATGAGCGTTACGGTTTGTATTTTACTGAGGCGATCGGTTACCGAAGCAATCCTGACGATGGCTCTAGCACTCCGCTATTCTATGGAGAGGTAAAAATTGATGCAGAAAATCGATACCATGTCATCCCCCGCACTCGACCCAGCCAAGAGTGAATGGGATTTTGTTGAAGTCTGGATTGATCCAATGCTGTCTCCTCCTTATATACTGCTGTTGCTAGGTGACCCAGCTGGAAGTTGCCGTGTGTACGATCCGGCTGAGAATTATAAAGTTGTCTTCCGTAGCGCAACCTATGATGAAGCTCAAACTTGGTTGCTGGAAGATGAGTATGAACCAGTTGAAGGGAGACTTTCAGCAACAGAGTTGTAGACAGGCAATAAAACTAAGTAGTAAGAGGTCTAACGAGTTGATGAAGCGGACGGTTGACAGATCTTGGCGGGGTTGCCACAGTTATCTGCCGCCGCTTATCTTGGTCGTTAGCTGGCTCAACACAGCAATCTTGCCCTCGTCTTTTCGAGGTTATCAGTGAATCTGAAAGCACCCAGAG